>JAISVD010000037.1 GCA_031271875.1 Spirochaetaceae bacterium
ATTCATCCTGAATATCGCCGACGATCTCTTCGATAATGTCTTCCATACAGACGATACCGGAAATACCGCCGTATTCATCTATTGCAATAGCGATATGCACATGACGGCGCTTGAATTCCCGGAGCAGGCTGTCGATCCGCTTTGATTCGGGAACGAAAAAAGGTTTGCGTATGATCCGTTGCAGATCAATCGCCTCATGTCTGGAGTACAGCTTGATAAGGTCTTTTACATAGAGTATCCCTACGACATTATCGATGGAACCGCTGTACACGGGAAAGCGTGAATGACCGCTCTCCGAGATAAGCGAGAAGCACTCCTCTTCGCTCATTCCCAGCGCAAGAAAATCAACATCTATGCGCGGAATCATAACTTCCTTTACTGAAGTTTCGGAAAGATCTTCGATTCCCTGAATCATATTTTCCTTTTCAGTAATAAGCGCTGCCTCCGGTTCATTCCCCGGACTCCTACTGGGGGGGTCCTCCTCTGCCGATTTTCCCAATAATTTGTCAAATAAACTCATTTCTGTATTGTTCCTTACAAAAAGTTTTTTTCCATGCCATTATATGCTGAAAAAAACTCAAAAATTATTTCGCGATAACAGGCGGAAGGCCGGACAGGGAGGCAAGAAGCTGTTCCTGAAGAACCAGCATCTCCTGCTCAGGTGAGTTATCGCTGTGATCAAGCCCTTTCAGATGCAGTATACCATGAATTATGAGTCGTTTCAGCTCCTCGTCTTCGGTTACACCGAATTCCATGGCGTTTTCTGCGAGGGTATGTACACTGATAACCAGATCGCCCGCGGAAAACCAGGTATTTCCCTCATCGTCGATGTATTCATCCCCCTGCTCAAAGGAGAGAATGTCTGTGGGACCCTCAATCCGGCGGTATGTACTGTTAAGTTCTGCGATAAAGGGATCATCGCAAAAAAGGATCGAAAGTTCCCACCGGTCTATCCCGAGCTTTTCAAGTACCGCCGAAGTGAACGATTCCACCCGTCCTGCCCATTCCGGGGATCCCATCCAGCGCCCTGAAGGACATCCTTCGGCAATATCAATAATAATGCAATTACTCACTTTTTACGTCCCTGCCGCCCCCTGATTTCACCGGAACCGCCGCTTTTGGGCTTCTGTTCCGCCGACTTCTGCTTTTCATCATCGTCGGGGTCCTTCTGATTCGGATACTCTATACGTGAATGATAATATCCCGCGAGTATTTTGACAAACGAATTTTTAATTATATAGAGTTCTTTGAAGGTGAGATCGCTTTGGTCCAGCTGTCCGTGCTCGTATTTTGCCATGATAAGCTCATGGATAAACTTCTCAAGCCGCGGAACAGAGGGTTTCTCCAGTGTGCGGCAGGCCGCCTCCACCGTGTCCGCCAGCATCACCACCGCCGACTCCTTGCTCGCAGGGGGCGAACCGGGATAGGAGAATTCCTCCGGGGTAACCTGGTCATCAAGTTTATGGGCCTCATTATAGAAATAGGAGATAAGGCTGTTTCCGTGGTGTTCGGAGATGATGTTCACCACCTCCTCGGGCATATGGAGCTGCCGCGCCTTTTCCATACCCCCCTTTACATGCCGCTTGATAACCGCTGCGGAGAGCCGGGGATTTATCTCATCGTGCTTGTTCCCTTCACGCTGGTTTTCAACAAAATATTCGGGCTGCTCCAGTTTGCCCAGATCATGGTAATAGGCGCCTACCCGGGCAAGCAGCGGGTTCGCGCCGATCTCGCTGCAGGCGTTTTCCGCGAGGGTGGCGACCATCATGGAGTGGTTGTATGTTCCCGACGCAGTAAGGAGCATTCTCTTCATTACGGGACTGTTCAGGTCGGAAAGATCCATGAGGCGGAAGATGGTCGCGGTATTCATCAGTGTTTCAAGGGGGGTAAGCAGCCCCAGCGCGAGGATTCCGGTTATAAAACCGTTGACCGCACTGCCGAGGAGCTCCCTTACCGGCGAGGTGAACCCACCAGGGAGGATTACCGCGAGGATAAGCATAATGGCGATATGCACGAGCGCCAGAATCAGGGACGCGAAAACCATATCCATGCGGTTTTCGATCTTTTTCATGATGAAACTCACGGTGAAACCGGAGAGAAGCACGAAAAGAGATACCCGCAATGAAAAGGCGCTGGCGTACAGAACCCCCAAAAACAATATAAGGGTAAAAAGCAGGGAGGTTTTATGTCCTATAAGGACAGCGGTAAGTATGACAGCCAGCGCGCTGGGGATATACATGAAGTATACCGCCTCTGATGATAGGTCAGCCACTCCGGAAAGAAGCAGAACAGCCAGAAACACCACGGCAAAATTGACCGAGAGAAATATGGTCTCCTTCCGGCGGAGCTTTTTCCCGGCTATTTCATCGGAAAAAAGCAATACCGACAGGATCAGCAGAACCGCAAAGTAAACCAGCGCGCCCAGAAACCGCCGGGAATCTATTCCACCGGAAGCGGCAAGGCTCCTGAGCGTCTCATATTCATCCTCGGAAACGGGATATCCGCGCCTGACTATCGCCGTACCTGCGGGAATTGCCCCGTCATTGCGGACAACTTCGTGCCGGGAAACAATTGTCCGGGGGGCTGTCTTTCCGGGTTCATAATCGGGGAGACGTATCAGCCGCGCCGGATCATTTATTGACATATCGAAAAAGATCATTGCCGCAAGAATAATAAAGGTAACGGCAAGGATGATAATCCCCGGGGCATCAATCTTGAGCTTTTTCGATAAAACGGAGAATATCTCCGAAATTGTCTGTTTACTGCTGGTTTTGTTCATCATTTTCATATGCCTGTATAATTTTTCTGATCAGGGGGTTGCGTACAACGTCACCGCCTTCAAGCCGTACCACCAGAATTCCCTCTATCCCGTCGAGCAGGTCCGTGGCATGGGAAAGCCCCGAAACCGGACGCGCGCCAGCGCCTCTGCCGCCCTTTGAGGGAAGATCCGTCTGGGTGATATCCCCGGTAATAATCATGCGGGTACCTTCACCCATACGGGTGAGAAACATTTTCATCTGCTCTTTTGTCGTATTCTGGGCCTCATCCAGAATGACAACGCAGTCGGTGAGGGTACGTCCGCGCATGTAAGCCAGGGGGGCGATTTCTATTACACCGGAATCTTCCATTTTACGGATAGTTTCGGGAGAGAGCAACATCTCTATGGAATCAAGCAGGGGGCGCAGATAGGGGTTTATCTTCTGTTCCAGGTCACCCGGAAGAAATCCGAGGTTTTCGCCAGCCTCAACCACCGGTCTGGTGAGGACGAGTTTTCTTTTCTGCCGGGAGAGGACAAGCCGCAGGGCTTCCGCCACGGCGATAAAGGTTTTTCCCGATCCGGCGGGGCCTGTACAGAAGATAAGGTCATAATCCCTCATCTTCCGCATATACACCGCCTGATTGCCCGTTTTCGGATAAATCCGCCTTATGCCTCCGGGGATCTGGATAAAAACGTCCCGGCAGGACTCGCCGTCTTTTTCTGTCGAATCTCCGGAATTCCTGAGTATGGCGGAGACCATCTCAGGGGTTGATCCGCCGCTCTCCCGGACGCCCTCCGTGATTCTGTCTATCACAGAATGGAACCGGTGACGTACAAGTGCGTTTTCCGCAGTAATGGTCAGTTCATTTCCCCTTGTAAATATGGGAACGCCGAAGTGGTCTTCTATAAGACGGAGATTACTGTCATTCGTTCCGCAGACGCCGGAAAGAAGATCGGTATCCGCTACAACTATCGTATAATCTGATTCCAATAGTACCTCGAGGCAATTGCAAAACCGGGAAAGTTTTGAAATTGCGACCATATATGTAACGAAAGAAAAATCTATTTCACATAGATATAAAGAAATAGGTTTTTCTTTAAAAGCCGATTTCAAAATCTCACCCGATTTTTGAAATCGGCTCCCTCTATCACGAAATTGTATCCGTACCGGTTTAATACGTCAAGTGCAATACGGCGACAGTCCAGGGTAACAGGTATTACCACTAACATGCGAAAACCAAAGAAGAAATACCGCCGATTCCGGAATGATGCAGAACAAGCCCGGAGAATTTACTCCGGATAGATTTTGAGGTTATTATCTTAGAAAAAACACTCAACAGATTTTACTGTTTTTGTATTGCTAATGTAAGCGAACAGATGTACAATTATGATTAATTAAAGGAGATTTATATGGGCACTACAAGCATTACTGTCCGTATGGATGAAGATTTGAAAAAGCAAGCTGAAATCCTCTTTGATGAAATAGGCATAAATATGACCACGGCTTTTACGATATTCGTCAAAGCCGCCATCCGGGAACAAAAAATTCCTTTTGAGCTTATAGCAGATCCGTTTTACTCGAAAACAAATATAAATCGTATCAGAAAAGCGATTGCTGCCGTTGAATCCGGGAAAGCGAAACTGACCCAGCATGAGCTTATTGAGGCGGAAGATGATTAACCTATGGCAGGACGAAGCGTGGGAAGATTATCTTTTAGTATTATTCATAGGATATCTATCATAACAGGGAATCTATTTTATATACAAGAAATCATATCACTGTCAATATTTCCCTTTAGGCGCCATTAAGGATTCAGAATAAACTCGCCGTATTCATCGACAATAGTGGTTTTCATGCCCTTGAAGGGCTTCCAGGCTATGCCGAAGCTGAAATACGGGGAAAAATCGTAGCGGTATGGCTGTTTGTCCGTCAGCAGCCGGGGTTTGATGGTCAGTTCCGTCTGAAGTACCCAGTCGTGGAGGTTGTGTTCAAGCTTGAATGAAAGACTGTTGAGTTTAAACCCTGAATTTCTTCTGGAAATCTCATCCCAGAAGGTAAAAGAGTCCCACAGATCCTTGAAGAAGTTTGTTTCCCCGGGGATCTCCGGGGAAAATCCCATCTGTTTCTGGACATACCTGAATATGACATCGTTACGGGATTCGGAACTGAAGGTCAGCTCAAGGAAGCTGTTTATTTTGAATGTAACCGAGGGCGCAAAGGTGAAATAACTTTCAGTGGGACGGATAAGGTCAAAGACAAGCGCCGTTGACAAGCCGGGGATGAGGGATACCCGGTTTTTCCACTGGTAAAAAGTCCGCTTTGGAGAGGTGAGATTCAGTTCAATTGTACTGGGTATGAATTCCTGATCCGGTTTTGCCTGCCACCCGGCGTTACTGAGTGTATAGGGATAGGTCCACCGCATGATATATTTGAGGGAAACAATGCTGCTGGAACGCAGCGAAGCGGTGTAGTTTTCCGGACGATCCTCTTCGAGATAATACACGAAAGATTGGTCAGCAGTCAGATTTTTATTGAAGAAAAAAAACGAAAGGCTCATATTCAGCGGATTTTTGATCCATGTTTTGCTGTCCTTTGTTTCCCTTTTTATACCGGTGTTCATGGTAAAACTGCCGAAGAAGAACCTGAGACCGATGTTTCCTGTATAGGATTCCACCCGGGGCGGCAGGTTCGTGGTGAGGGAAAAGGTCTGATCATACCCCAGTATTGTCGCACCTGCTACCGCCGAAAGGGTATGGGACTCGACCGTATCTTCATTCCATTCAGGCTCCAGCAGTTCCCAGGAGGGATCATCCGCAGTCCCGGTAAAGGAGGTACTGAAGAGTTTGGTTTTCCAATTCCAGTTGACAGCTACGGGCTTGAAATAATCGGTGAGAATAAAGGGCTTGAAGGAAAATACGTTGGAAAGGGTCATCAATGTCTGCCGGGCGGCGTAGTCGTTGGCAATCATCTGTTTGATCACGGATGCTGAGTAGTAATCTTCAGTTATGGTTGGGTGTTCCGCCCAGACTGTATTCAGTTGGAGACTGTTATTGAGGGAGAGAAAACTCCCCCGCCACTGGAAGGAGCTGTCCATTGTAATGGGCAGTGAAATTTTATAGTAGGAGTTGGCGTAATCATCCCACTCTATATCGTCAACGGTGTTCCAGTTCTGGGAGAGATAGGTCATCTCCGAGGCAAAACTCGGTTTAATAGTATATTTGAGGTTATATACGAGCCCCAAAAGGTCGGGAACGGAGGGAACCGGTGGGGAAAGCTTTGCCAGCAGTTCCTCCTCATATAGGGAGTAGGGATTTTCAGGAACGATCTCTTCCGCTTCCGGGGAAGCCGCTTCTTCAGGAACTGGTTCCTCGGGGGACAGCGCATCCTCTTCCGTGCCGACAGCGTCTCTTTGATCGGGGACAGATGTCTCCCCGGTAATGTCCGGGGGAGCAAAAATGTCCCAGCCCTGAAGACTATTTACAGCGACAGCGGCGGTTTTTTTTGGATACTGAAAGATGGTCCCCGCCAGCTGAAAATCCGTGGACAGGGGGATCACCTTTGAGGGAAAGAAGAACTGCCTGTCCGGACTGTCTGTAATCAGTTCGGGAGACATATACCTGCCGCTGACTATACGGGAACTGAAGGTTATCGATGAGGAAAAATTTGTAATCTCCGTAGTTGACAGCCAGGGGGCCGTCAACTGTATCTGGGGACGGAAACTCCCATTGATTTTCCACGCAAATGATGAGATTGTTGAAGCCGCCGGGAGCTGTTCCTCTTCGTTTTTCTGTCCCTCCGTAAGATATGAAAGCCAGTCCATGGTCTCCTTGCGTTCACTGAGGAAATCACTGTAAAAAAAGGGGTCCGACCACAGAGGAAGGGCAATCGCCAGGTTGAGTTTGTCAATTGCAATATCGAGGTTGAAATCGGCTTTGAAGCGGAAGGGCAGATCAATGCCGAAGGGGGAGGAACTGTTCCAGTACATAGTCCCTGATGAATCATAGGGTACATACACATCGGAATCGGGAAAGAGCGTTCTGCTCAGGCCGATGTCAAACTCGAAGGATATTTTTCTGACAGTCTTCTCGGGGGAGAAATCGCCGAGAATGCCGATCATTCCTCCAAGGTTGGAATACAGGTCGGCCATCAGTTTAAGCGTGTTTTTGGGCCGTGATTGGAGGGTTTCCTCCAGGTTCCGGAGAAACAGCCCCTCCCGCCGCTGCTCCCTGGCGGGACCTGAGGAGGTAAGGCTCAGCAGACTCTCCTCATCAACCTTTTCCTCGGGCTTGCGTCCGATAAAGTAATAGGTGGTCTGGACGAAATATCCCTCCCGGTCACGGTAACCGAAAACCGGATTGAATATCATCTCATCCTTGGGGTAGTAGAAAAAGGGCATATAGAACACCGGTATCTCACCGACAAAAAGTACTGCATTGAGGAAGGCGAATTCATTGCCCGGAAGCAGCCATATCCGGCTTGCCCTGATCTTCCAGTGGGGTTCGGGATCTTCGCAGAAGGTGAGTATCCCCTTCTTGAAGCTGACCGTTCCCGAACGGTCTCTGCCGAAAAGCTCCGAGGAAACGATGACGCTGGTATCGGAGGAGCTGCCGCTGAGGGGGGAATCATCCTGAATGATGGTTCCCCCCTGGAATATGCCTTCCATAGAAGAGATATTGAACAGCAGCGATCCCCCCCGGAGCACCTCCTTCGAGTTGTCGGAGGATATCCGCTCCATCCTGTCAAGTCCCTCCGCAAAGACCATCTCCCGCTTTCTGTCGAATACTATCTCTTCGGCAAAGATCGAAACCTTGTTTTTTCCGTCATCCACCGAAAGTATTACATCACCGCTGAGGTAGATGGTATCGTTTCCTGTTTCCGGGTCTTTGCGGTTTTCGGTTTTGCGGGCCTGCTCTATTACTACGGTTGTTTTTCCGCCTGAGGAACTCTCAGAAGGAGTCACCGGAGAACTCTGGGAGAAAAGCGGCGGTATTGTGAAAAAGAGTATCAGCAATACGATGGAACGCCGCTTTCCGAATATACCCATCAGCGGCGTTCCAGCAGTTCCTTGATATAGTAACCGGTATATGAACCGGAAACCGCTGCTATCTGTTCGGGAGTACCGGAAGCGATTATCTGCCCCCCCCGGAAGCCTCCTTCCGGCCCCAGATCGATGACATGATCCGCCTGGAGAATGACATCCAGATTGTGTTCGATCATGACAAGGGTATTTCCCTGATCCACAAGGCGCTGGATTACGGTCATAAGCTGCTTGACATCGGCAAAATGAAGCCCCGTGGTGGGTTCATCGAGAATATAGAGGGTCCTGCCGGTGGAACGCCGGGCAAGTTCATTTGCGAGCTTTACCCGCTGGGCCTCACCGCCGGAGAGGGTCAGCGCGGACTGGCCCAGTTTGACATATCCGAGCCCTACCGAGAGGAGGGTATCGAGTTTGCGGGCAATGTGCGGAATATGGACGAAAAAGTCGCAGGCTTCCTCGATGGTCATATTCAGCACATCATCGATATTTTTTCCCTTGTAGCGTACCTCCAGAGTCTCCTGATTGAACCTGCGTCCGTGACAGACATCGCAGGCGATATACACATCCGGCAGGAAGTTCATCTCTATGGTGATCGTTCCGTCACCCTGACAGTTTTCGCACCGTCCGCCTTTGACATTGAAACTGAACCGCCCCGGCTTGTACCCGCGGCCCTTTGATTCCGGGAGGCTTGCGAAGAGATCCCGGATCCCCGTGAAAACACCCACATAGGTCGCGGGGTTTGACCGGGGGGTTCGTCCGATGGGGCTCTGGTCGATGTTGATAACTTTATCGATATGTTCAAGGCCGCTGAGGGATTCGTAGGCCCCTTCGGGGTGGCTTGAACGCATGAGCCTGTTCGATACGGCGGGATACAGTACATCGCTGAGGAGGGTCGATTTTCCGGAACCGGAGACGCCGGTGATGCAGGTAAACGCTCCCAGGGGTATCTCCAGGCTGATGTTTTTAAGGTTGTGTTCGGTGACGCCGCTGATCCCGAGGGAGTGCCCGTTGCCTGTACGCCGCTGTTCAGGGATATCCATTTTGAGAGTACCGGCGAGATACTGACCGGTCAGGCTTTTGCCCACCTTCATCACCTCATCCGGGGTTCCTTCGGCCACGATATGACCGCCGTGGACACCGGCGCCGGGGCCGAGGTCTACGATCCAGTCCGCAGTACGCAGGGTCTGTTCATCATGCTCAACCACGATCAGGGTATTCCCCAGATCACGGAGGTAGAGAAGGGTATCGATAAGACGCTGGTTGTCCCGCTGGTGGAGGCCGATGGAGGGTTCATCCAGTATATAGAGGACGCCCATAAGGCTGGAGCCGATCTGGGTGGCAAGCCG
>JAISVD010000039.1 GCA_031271875.1 Spirochaetaceae bacterium
CGGCGGCGCTCTTCTGCTGGAAAAGATCGTCGCCTACAACGCGGGCACATTCGTCGTCGTCGCAGACAGCTCAAAAGAGAAACCCCATATCGGCGCCCTGTTTCCGGTCCCTGTTGAGGTGGTCCCGGAAGCGCGGATCGCCGTTGCGAATGCGCTGGAAAAATTCGGAGCCCGGACGGTATTACGGGAGGCGGTACGCAAGGCAGGCCCGGTGATAACGGACAACGGCAACATTATTCTCGATGCACTCTGGGAGGCGCCTCCGGATGCGGAAGAGATGGAACAGCGGATAAACCTCATTCCCGGTGTTGTGGAGACCGGTTTTTTTACTGTCCATACGCCAATGGTTTTTATAGCGCAGCGGGACGGAACAGTCACGGAGCGGTGATGAAACAGCTCTTCAGCGACGCTACTCAGCGCGGCGCTACTCAGCGCGGCGCATTCAGCGCGTCATTCCCGTAAGCCTGCCGATCAGCGGATCCTTCTGCCGCCAGTTTCTGTTCACCCTGACCTGAAGGTCAAGGCTGACATACCAGGGGAATATCCTGTTCAGCTCCTTCTGCGCGGAAGTGCGTATCTCCTTTATCACCGAAGCCCCTTTCCCTATGACGATTCCCTTCTGGCTCTCCCGTTCCACCACAAGAAAAGCCCGAACCCACAGCTCCTTGCCGTTTCTGCGCTGTTCGAGGTCGGATATCTCCACATACAGCGCGTGAGGTATCTCGTCACGGGTCGCGCGTATGGCTTTTTCACGGATAATCTCGGCAATACGGAAATCAACCGCCTGGTCGGTATAGTACTCCGCAGGATACAGGGGCTCCCCCTCCGGGGCTATATCAAAAAGAAGGGAAATTACCGATTCGGTATGTATGTTTTTTTCGGCGGATATCTCCGCAATCCGCTCGGAGGGTATGCCGGGCAGATGTCCGGAAAGGAAATCCCGTATCGCCTGAGTATCTGATTCGGGCCTGTCAATTTTATTGACCGCCACAACGGTCTTGGCGGAAAAACTTTCAATAAGGCTTGCCACAAGTTCCTCCTCCCTGCCGGGTACACGGGAAGAATCTATTATATAGAGCAACGCATCGGCTTCACGGAGATGCTCTTCGGCCACAGCTTTCAGTTTCAGATTCAGTTTTTTCTCCGAATCGTGATATCCCGGGGTATCGATAAAAACGATCTGTCCCCGTGGGGAGTTGATAATCCCCCGGACAGCATTCCGTGTGGTCTGGGGCGTTTCCGATACGATCGACACCTTCTCCCCGCAAACCGTATTCAGAAAGGTCGATTTTCCGGAGGATGGCCGCCCGATGATAACCGCCACTGCGGCTTTTGTACCGGGAGAGGTTCCATCGTCGGTATACTGTTCAGCATTCTCTGTCATAGAGGCAGTATATACTATTGAATGGGAAAGGAACAGTATACGGCGGAGGGACAGAGCTCAAACATATCCATCCCCGGCTGAAATACAATGGGGTTGAAAGTATGAAGATGAACATCTATAACTATATAGACGGAATAGTTTGCTGTTGCCGGCGACGGATACAGGACAACTCCGATTCAGTAATCTCTTGAGGAAAAAGCATGAAACGGCACATCGTGATTTATCTGCTGACAGTTATTATATCCGGGTCGCTGATTTTTCTTGGCAGCCTGGTAACGATAAAAAATGTGGTTCTTCCTTCTATGACAAATGATATTGAAACCGAACGGGCTGAAGTCATCACCGTCACCGGACGGGAGGTGATAGGCTATGATATGACCGGAGATGATCAGATGCAGCAGGAGATCATCACCTTCAGAGCAAAGATCATCGGAGGACCAAACAAGGGAAAAATCGTTACCGCGATTCAGGACCTGAATGATTTTACGGCCATAAAACTCAAAGCTGTGGAACCCGGTGACAGGGTGATCCTCTACTACGGTTTTTCGGTAATGGATACCGCCTATGTGCTTGGGGATTATCTGCGTACCGATGCGCTGATAATACTCTGCCTATTTTTCTTCCTGCTCATCATCTTATTCGGAAGGCGGAAGGGGATCAATACGATCGTGTCCCTTGTCTTTACCTGCCTCGCGGTTTTTTTGGTTTTCATCCCCTCGATCTTTGCGGGCTATAATATCTACCGCTGGTCAATAGTGACCTGTATATTCATCATCATCATGACACTGCTTATAATAAACGGGGCAAACCGGAAGACCCTTGCGGCGATACTCGGCTGCTCCGGGGGCGTACTTGTCGCGGGTCTTCTCACGATCATCATGAGTGGTGTCCTCGCTCTGTCAGGTTATCTGGACAATGAATCCGTATACCTGGTCTACCTGAACAATGACAATCCCATCGATCTCAAGGCAATCATTTTCGCCGCGATAATAATCGGCGCGATGGGCGCTATCATGGATGTGGCCATGTCCATCGCTTCCTCCCTTCAGGAGATCAACGAACAGGCAAAAATAAGTTCCTTTTCATCGCTCTTCAGATCCGGACTTACCATTGGACGGGACATCATGGGAACCATGGCAAATACGCTTATCCTCGCCTACATCGGAAGCTCCCTCTCGGTAGTCCTCGTACTCATAGCCTACAACACCTCCCTCATGGGGCTGCTCAACAGGGAGATGATCGCGGTGGAGATACTGCAAGCGCTGGTCGGCAGTATCGGACTACTTTCCGCCATCCCCCTTACGGCGTTTATCTCCGGGGTTCTCTATACGAACGATATCGTATTTACCGTAACCCCAGGGGGGAGCGAAAAAAAGAGGGACAGAGCTTCTCATGAAACCGGCGGAGAGGGGTGATGGAAAACCAGCACGCGCTTCACCAGCGCGCCCCCCGGAACAGGACCCTGACGGTGTCCCCCGAAGAGGAGCCGATCTACCGGGAACGGCTCCTGAATATTACGGGGCCGGTGACTTCCGCCGATATCGAAGGAAGAATCATCAACGGCGATATTGAACAGATAGCGGGGTTTCTGCCGGAGGCTTTCATCGATCTGCTCATCGCGGACCCGCCCTACAATCTGACAAAAAACTTCAACGGCAGGGAATTCAGGGAGCGTTCCGACGGGGAATACGCGGAATACCTGGAGTCCTGGTTTGTAAAGCTGCTGCGGCTCCTCAAAAAAACAGCGTCCATATATGTCTGCTGCGACTGGAAATCCTCCCCCGCTGTCTATCAGGTGCTGAATAGATACGCCATTATCAGGAACCGCATCACATGGCAGCGGGAAAAGGGCCGTGGCGCCGGGGCAAACTGGAAAAACTGCGTTGAGGATATCTGGTTCGCCACACCGGGCAGGGAGTATTACTTTAATACCGGCGCGGTGATGGTAAGACGGAAGGTCATCGCCCCCTACCGGGCCGGAGGTATTCCCAAGGGCTGGGAGGAGACCGAGGAGGGCAATTTCAGGCTCACCCACCCCTCAAATTTCTGGGACGACATTTCGGTTCCCTACTGGTCCATGCCGGAAAACACCGACCACCCCACACAGAAACCCGAAAAACTCATGGCAAAGCTGATCCTCGCCAGTTCCGCGCCGGGAGACTTTGTATTCGATCCCTTTCTGGGTTCCGGCACAACCTCGGTAACGGCGAAAAAACTGGGAAGGCGCTACAGCGGCGTCGAAGTAAACACCGAATACTGCATATGGGCCGAAAAACGGCTCCGCAGGGCGGAAGAGGATCGTTCCATACAGGGATACAGGGACGGCATATTCTGGGAACGCAACTCCGCGCCCAGAGCAAGAGCAAGAAAAGCCGACGGCGGCCCTCCGGATAAGCGAGGAGGGACAGAGGGCGGGAATATACAGGAATGAGCAATCAAAAATGTTCCTATGCGGTTTGTCCTGATACTGTTTGAACCCCCTGTTTCCGCTCCGCAGGAAACCGTCTTCGCCGCGCTATACACTCTTGAGAGATCGTATATCCTCCAGAATGGCCCGTCCCGACGAGGATAGTTCCGCCGATTCATCCTTTATTTTCCGAATCAGCGTGTTTATTTCATTGAGGGATTGAAGCACACGCCTTCCCCCATGGTTCTCATGGGTAATCGAGTCCTTTATCGCCAGCTCCTCGTTCTGCACCGTATATGTCAGCGACACAATATTCTCGAACTGTGACTGCGCCGAAAGTGATGAACTGTTTGACGCATCGATCAGGGACTTGATACTGTTCAGGCTTTTAGATATTGAGGAAGCCTGATTCCCCGAGCGGTTGGCGAGTACCCGGATCTCATTGGCGACAACGGCAAAGCCCTTTCCGACGGTACTTCCCGCGTGGGCCGCCTCTATCGTGGCGTTCATACCCAGAACGCTGGTACGGCTGGCCATATCACTGATCACCTTGCTTGCCTCAATGAGGGACTCCGACTGTGCGGATACATCCGAGATAAGACGGACAACCTCTTCCATACTCGATTTACCGCTTATGGAAAGAGCGCTTAAATTGGATACGCTTGCCGCATTTGCTTCCAGGGTATTGGTAATGGTCTGAATGTTTTTAACCATCTGTTCTATGGCCGCAGAGGAGCCGACCACACAGGCAGCGGTCTCACTGATATCCCTGGAGAGCTGTTCCACTCCGGCGATGTTCCTGTTCATCTTTTCAATCGTATTATCATACACCGTATCGACGGTCTTTTTCATTTCATTCCTGTGACTCTCATTCATCATCTCTATTTCAATCTGGATAAAATGACGGCAGTTCTGGGGCTTGTTGAGCCCGTTGATAATGGCCACTGCCATCTGCTCGCAGCTGGCATAACCACAGGCTCCGCAATTCAGGAGGTCTTTTTTGCTTTTTTTATATGTCGCTTCATATATACGCTGAATTTCCACCTGGGAAGGATTTTTTATGGTTTTTCTGAATACGGAGGAACGGTCTATATAAGACCGTTTATACAACCCCTCCTCCCAGCGGGCGTTTATGTATCGGTCCAGCCTTTTTTTCGCAAGCCGGGGGCTTTTCAGCAGAGCATGAGCCTTGTACCGCTCTCTCATCTCCCGCCCGCGCTTTTCGACGAGCCCCTCAATTTCATCGATATGTTTATGCCTGTTTCCGGTGGCGGGACCGCCGTTGCATCCCATAGCACAGTTGAGGCAGTCGATCAACTTGTGGATGGGGCCTATCCCTTTTTTCATCATCTCCCCCAGGTGTGCAAAGTAATGGTAAACCTCGGGGGCGCCCTCTATTTTCCGCGTATGTTCCGCGATATCCCGGTCATACCGCTCCACCGTTCTGGTCAGACCTCCGGGGGTGGAAAACAGCACCGCCCGTTCCGCCGGGGGATTCATATAATCCTCCGCAGGATATGAGGTGATATTCCTGCCGGATGTGTTAAGGTAGTCTTCAATGGAATTGAAGGTCACATTGTAATCCCCGATTCCGACCACGTCAAACTCGCGCCTTTTGGAATAACAGGGTGTGATGGCCGCGATTTTATATCCCTCATATTCACGGTAATACTTCCGTATCATCTTCATTGTATGGACAATGGGACTGTCCGCGGGAGCGAGCAGAGGGATAAGTTCGGGACGGTATATCTCTATAAACGTAACCAGCGTGGGACAGGGCTGGGCTATAATCGAGATGGGATTTTTCTTTTTCTGGTACTCCAGATAGGATTTTACAGTGAGCTCCGCGCCAAAACTGGCATCAAAAACAGCCTTTACCCCCAGGGCTTTGAGAAATCCGTTAACTTCAAGATACTGTCCGTCAAAACAGGCGGCGATTGCGGGGGCCACAACCGCAACTATCGGTTTACCCGATCTCAAATCGGACAGAAATGAACTGAAATCGTCAATTCCCTTGCGGGCTCCGTGGGAGCAGGCGGAAATACACTCCCCGCAGCCTATGCACAGATCGCTGTTCAGTTTTACATATGATCCTGACCCATCGTTGCACATTTTCGCGGGACAAGCCAGAATACACCTGTGACAATTTACACACTTTTCTTCAATAACTTCTACAACCGGTCTTAATGTATCAGCACTCACAATAATTATTCCTCCACCGATGATACAATCAGAATAATACATATCATAGTCAAAAAATACCAATAAAGAATAAACTACATGATATAGTTGAAACGCTGAAATATGTGTCTATGTGGTATATTCTTCCTACTTTTGAAAATGATACTATTAGTATAACATAACTTATATGTTTTTTGGAAAAAATTTGGCATAAAATTGCTATAAAAATATATCGTTTTAATACAAAAGATAAGGGATATAAAACAAAGGTGTGCACAAATAGGTGAAAATATGTTATCCTGTAGTTGCTATAACGGAGAAAAAAGATTTTCAAAAAATCGAAAACAGAAGAACCGGAATTCAACATGGTTGAGCCTTTTGTGTTTGAATCAGGACGTCAGGCTCTTTATACGAACAAATGAATATCCGGAACTATTGCAGGGATTAATTTGCTCTTTTTGGGTTTTATCCTGGTTGATCTTTTATTAAGGAGATTTTATGAAAATCGGCTTTAAACTTACCGTAGTAATGATCATCCTCAGTATGTTCAGCGTTGGAGTTGTCGGTATTACGCTGCTTTTGCAGGCGAGAACTAATATAACCGGTCTGGCGCATGATAAAGCCATTGCCGCCGCTCAGGAATACGCCGGAGAAATTGAGAATTTTTTTACCTCTTACTGGTTTATAGCGCAGACTATGGCGCAAATAATGGAAGATTATGAAACCATATATGAATCGTTACGGCGACCC
>JAISVD010000138.1 GCA_031271875.1 Spirochaetaceae bacterium
GAACCCCTTTATCAGGATGTTCTTCCGCGGAATATGCTTCTGAAAGATCAGACACCCTGATTTCTCCTCTTATCATTGCTCCTTTGTATCCACAACGGACCCGCGGACATTACCTTCCATTATAATCTCTTCGGTGTCCAGATTTATGCGTATCTCCTGCCCCCGGAACGTATCGTTTTCCCTGACAACGATGGGGTTACCCATCAGTTCAAGCATCTCCTCCTTGCGCCGGTATATGGCGAAGGCGCTCGTACAGATGGTGTTTTTCTGGGTTATGTGCACGTCTATCTGCATGACGGCGGTTTCGGTATTCTGGTCATATTCGATCCGGTAAGCCGCCGCCTGGACCTCATGATCGGGATCATCCATGGTCACTTCACCTTCAAGCAGGGCTATTTTTGTTTTACGGTCATACCGGAGGAGCGTGCAGGTAAAATCGAAACCGCTTTCAAGCTCCCTGCCCCGGATACCGCCGGAGGCGGTAATATACCGGAAGTTTTTGTCCGAAAGCTCGATGGTGTCGGCATACACCTCCAGGGCGGAGGACTGTATCCAGGCGCTTCCGGTAAGCCGGGTATACTCGGAATCGGAAGCGACGCTGCCCTTCATCCGGTCGGACTTGAAATAGATAACATCGGATCCGGATTCCTCCGGGAGCGCATCCCCGATGTCAGACGACGGGACGGAATCAGCGGGGACAGAGCTTTCGGGAACTGAGTTCCCAAAGGCTGAGTCCACGGGGATGCTGTCCATGAGGATGGAGTCCTCATGGGTCTGGGCCGGGAGGGAGGACAGAAGGAGCATGAAAACAAGCGGAAAAACAACCCGCCGGGAACACCTGCACCGGAACATATACATCACTCCACCGCTCCCGAAACAAACATACCGCTTATGGTATGTCCGAATTCATACTCCAGAGTGATTCCGCTGGCGGCAAAACCATACCCGGTCATCTCCAGAAAACTGCCGCCGTCGGCGCTGTCTCCGTCTCCGGAGGAGGTTTCCCGCCGGATAATGACCTGCTCCCCGCTTCCTGAAACAAGCTGCTCGTTTTTCCCGTTCCAGCGGAGGCTCTCGCTGAGAATCTCCGCACCATCGCTCCTGCTCACGAATACGGCGCCGTCGAGGAGCATATACTCTTCGGTTTTCTGGTTGCCATACAGGGAACCGGCGGCGCCGGATGATTTTTCGATACCGGCGGAATCATAGCTGGTAAACCGGATATCGATACCGTAAAAGGAATTTTCGTCTTTGTACTGTTCCAGCTGCGCCGCCTCAAAAGCAAGCGAGAGGATATTGTCCTCAACCCGGCTCATCCTGGCGGCGGTAAATATGAATTCCGGAATCTGGTCATCGTTCTCCGCATCCCGCAGATACTCGAGGGTACATCCCGCGAAAAAGATACAAAAGAACGGAATGAACGCAAGGATTCCTGTTATTGCCGGAAAAAGCCGAAACCTATTCAGCTGCGTCTCCGATACCGGCCACTGCGCCGATAAATGATGAAAAAACCTTGTGGGGTTCCGTGGGACGCGATACAAATTCGGGATGAAACTGAACACCCAGCGCCCAGGGGTGTCCTTTCCACTCAAAACTTTCGGCAAGATAGCCATCCGAGGAGAGCCCGGTGACAAGCAGTCCGCTCTCCTCCAGCCGGGAGGTATATTCCCGGTTGAATTCATACTTGTTCCGGTGCCGCTCGATTATCTCGGGTTCGCCATATATCGAAGCGATAAGGCTCCCCTCCGTAAGTTTTATGGTTTTATTCCCGAGACGCACCATTCCGCCGGAGCTGAGTCCCCCGTGCTCCTCGGGGAGGCTTATCACCGGATAGGTGGTATGGGGCATATACTCGGTCGAATCGGCGTCCTCCCAGCCGAGTACCGAACGGGCCATCTCCACAGCCATAAGCTGCATCCCAAGGTCGATCCCCAGATAGGGGATATTCCGCTCCCGGGCATACCGGATGGCGGCTACCAGCCCGAGGAACCCGCGCTGTCCGTAATTTCCCGGAATAATGATCCCCTGAACACCACGGAAATACTCGGAAACATCCCCGCAGGTTTCAAGCTTTTCGGCATCGATCTTTTCGATTCTGAGCTGCACATCCCGGGCGGTGGCGGCGTGAAAAAGCGCCTCCCGCACCGACTTGTAGCAGTCCTCAAGGTCGCTCTTTTTACCTACCATTCCGATGGTAACGGTCTTCTTCGCGTTTCGCAGCCGTGAAATAAAACCCTCCCAGGAGGAAACATCCGCGGTGCGGCCCGCAAGGCCGAGCTTTTCCAGCACCACCGTATCGAGTCCCTGGCTGTGAAATGAGAGGGGGAGTTCATAGATCGTTGTCTCCACATCGACGGAAGAGAGCACCGCATTTTTTTCAACATTGCAGAACAGCGCGATCTTGTTGCGCAGATCATCATCGAGGGCCTTTTCCGCGCGGCAGAGCAGTACATCCGGCTGTATACCGATCTCCTGCATCTGCTTGACCGAGTGCTGGGTGGGTTTTGTCTTGCGCTCCCCGCCGGTAACCGTGGGAACAAGGGTTACGTGGAGGGACAGAGCATTTCCCCTGCCCTGTTTCCGGATGAGCTGCCGGGCGGCTTCAAGGAAGGGGATCGATTCAATGTCCCCAACGGTGCCCCCTATTTCGATGATGGTAACATCGGCCTTTGAGGTCTCCGCGACATTCATGATCCTGCGCCTGATCTCATCGGTGATATGGGGGATCACCTGTACGGTACGTCCGTTGTATTTGCCCGCCCGTTCATTCCTGATAACAGCTTCATATATCTTACCTGTGGTGACCGAGTTTGCCTGGGAGAGCTGCACCTTGGTGAACCGCGAATAGTTTCCCAGGTCCAGATCGGTTTCCGCACCGTCTTCGGTTACATACACCTCGCCATGCTGATAGGGGCTGATATTTCCCGCATCCACATTGATGTAGGGATCGCATTTCATCATGGCAACTGTCAGATTATGACACTCAAGAAGGCTGCCAAGGGAGGACGCGGCAACACCTTTACCAAGGCTGGAACAAACACCGCCTGTTACAAAAATAAATTTGCTCATATATTCTGCATATTCCCATCATGGAGCAGTTTTGTCAATTACATTATATGCCGATAATATAACCGGTAAAGAGTGAAATTATGGATATATTTGAACGATTAGTAACAGGAATGAGCAGTGATGAGCGTCAGAAACTCCTGAAGCAGTGCGCCAGGATTTCTGATGAGGAAACGATCCTGTCATCATCGCCCCTTACGGAGAACGAATCCGTTCCCGATATTACGGCAAAACTGAAAACGGAACCGCTGCTTCTCAGAGTATGGCTGTTCATCAAAAAGATTTTTTTAAATACCCCCGTTGAGGTTTCCTACAATAAGTATCTGGTGGACGGCCTGATCAGGAATATAGGCAAAAATTTCCCCGATATCTATGATTACAAAAACAATTACCTCCTTGAGGGTTTTCTCAACTATCTGGAGGAGCTGCAGGAGGTTATCAGCTTCTTCAGGGAACCCATAAAACTCGCGGAGGAGAACAAGGGGCAGTTTTTCGTGTTTCTGGGCTCTCTGGTTATGAAGAATGTAAGTGAAAAAATAGCCGCTGATGTTGATCCCTACAGCCAGCCTCAGGATGCGGTTGTTTCACCGGAGCTGCGCAACAGTCTTATACGTAAACTTGATGTCATTCTGCAGGAAGTGCCGGTTACGGAAAAGGAGCAGATGTACGCCGCCGTCCAGACCCTGGAGTGGATGAAAAGTTTCATCCATCTGCCGGCAGACAAGTT
>JAISVD010000211.1 GCA_031271875.1 Spirochaetaceae bacterium
TCTCTTGACAGGGTTCAGGCCCATATAGAGCGGGTAATACAGGCATCGGTACCCCACGACGAGCAGGTTACTATCGAGTTCGGCGGTGACTTTGAAACATTCCAGGAGAACATCATTCAGTTTGCCATCATCATATTGATGGCGGTGGTGCTTGTTTTCGCGGTCATGGCAAGCCAGTTTGAATCATTCCTTGACCCGTTCATCGTACTCTTTACCATTCCCCTTTCGGTTATCGGAATCGTTATCGTATATCTCATCATGGGAGACCCCTTCAATACTATTACCGCTGTGGGACTGCTGGTACTGGTCGGCGTTATCGTCAATAACGGTATCGTTCTGGTTGACTACACAAACCTGCTGCGGAAACGGGGGAGGCCCCTCAGGGAAGCCTGTATCGAGGCGGCCAAAAACCGTCTGCGCCCCATTCTTATGACAACCCTCACCACGGTACTCGGCCTTATACCTATGGCGTTCTTCCCCGGTGAAGGATCAAGTTCCGTACAGCCTGTCGGGCAGACCGTTTTCGGCGGACTCACATTCGGTACTCTTATGACGCTGTTCCTGATGCCCACTCTGTATTACATCTTTAACAGGTTCCGGGAAAAACGGAAGGAGAGAAAAGCCAGAAAGCTTGCCCGGAGCAAACGGGCCGCTCTGGAGGATCATACTTCCGTCGCCAGAGAAGATGATTCATGGAAGTATGCCGCATGGAGCGATGATGTACCCGACGGAGGGTCAGATGGTAGTGAAACCGGCGAGGAGGAGTATTAATGCAAAGACTTGAACTGATTCTGAGTCAGGCGGTGGAGTCCGATCTTATCGAGGCATTCAGGGCGAAGGGAGTCGGAAAGGCTTTCACGAAAATCCCTGATGTTATGGGACAGGGTTTTTCAAGCCCGAAAATGGGGGATTCCATCTGGCCTCAGCTGAACTGCATATATATCATCTACTGTGAGGATGAGGAAGCGGAAGCGATCTCGGCAATAATTGAAGATCTGCGGAAACAATATCCCTGTGATGGTATAGCGCTCTTCCGTACGGCATAATTTTCCGGAACATACCTTTTCCGGAAGTACAGCCTTTTTTCGGGATCTTGTATAAAAAAGTGCGGGAAAGTTCTATGCTGTCTCGCACTTTTTTACATTATGTTGTATAATAGTACAATACTCTGGAAGGGTATTGCATTTACGTATATCTGGTGTACACTTAGGATACTATGGCTGACTTATTAACTGATGCGGAATTCGATCTATTTCGGAAAATCATCTATGATGAAAGCGGCATAACTTTTTCTTCCACAAACAGGGCTATCCTCGACGGAAGGCTCAAGGAACGGCTGAGAGAAACAGGTCTTGCAACAGTGCAGGAGTACTACCGGCTCATAACCTCAAATCGTGAGGAGATGAAGGTTATGCTTGATTCGGTTACTACGAATCTGACACGGTTTTTCAGGAATCAGCCCCATTTTGATACGCTCATCAATTACGTTATTCCGGAACTGCTGAAAATAAAAAAAGAGAAAGGGGACACCCATTTCAGGATATGGAGCGCAGGGTGTTCCACCGGCGAGGAGCCATATACACTGGCGATGATTATGAAGGAAAAACTTCCCGCCGCCTATACCACTGAAATCGTTGCTTCGGATATCTCCCTCAAGTCGCTTATGGTCGGAAAGCAGGGGTTTTACCCCGAATCGCGGATAGTGGGTATTCCCGATGATTATCTGGCAAAATATTTCACAAAAGAGGGCAGCGGATATCAGGCAAAGGATGTGATCATGAAGATGATCCGCTTCGACTATCACAATCTGAAAAACGACTCGGGACTCAGAAACCTGGATATTGTTTTCTGCCGGAATGTACTTATCTATTTTGATGATGCGGCGCAGCTGTCCACGATAAACAGGTTCTGGGACTCGATGGCGTCCAAATCGTATCTGTTTATCGGACATTCCGAGTCCCTGTTCGGCATGAACACCAGATTTGAATTCCTCAAGACAAACTGGGCCTGTCTGTACCAAAAAAATATATAAAAGGACACAATTATGGAACGGCCCGTAACGGTACTAATTGTTGATGATTCAGCGCTTATGCGGTCTCTTGTTTCCCGGATCGTGGAAAGCACTCCGGGGCTCGCAGTGGCGGACAAAGCGATGAACGGGCAGTTTGCTCTGGACAAGATTGCATCACGGGACCCGGATGTTATTGTCCTTGATGTCGAGATGCCTGTCATGAACGGTATCGAATTTCTCAAAGAACGGAAAAAACGGGGTATCGAAATCCCTGTGATAATGCTGTCAAGCCTGACAAAGAACGGCGCCAGGATAACAATGGAGTGCCTTGATCTGGGAGCGTCCGATTTTGTGGCGAAACCGTCGGGTTCTGAATCTCCCGATATCGGGGCCATAGCGCCTGTTCTGGGCAATCTGCTGCTGGTTTACGGCAGGAAATATCAGAACAAGCCGGGAAGAAAAATACGGAACGATTCGGACATATCCGCCTACAGAAGCACAGCGGTTCCCGCCTATAAAACAGCGCCGGAAGCGGCTTTTCCCCCGGAAAAAAGCAGAGACCCCCAGCAGCATGGGTCTGTCGTACCTTTACGGAGTCCCGGACCTCTGGAGGTCATCGCAATCGGCATATCCACCGGAGGTCCCAACGCGCTCCGGGACGTTTTCAAGGATATTGATCCGGGCCTTTCACAACCCATCCTGGTTGTTCAGCATATGCCTGCGGGATTTACCGATGAATTCGCCCGCAGTCTTAATAATATCTGTCCCCTTGAGGTAAAGGAAGCTGCGGACGGCGATCTGCTGAAGAGCGGAAGAGTGCTGATAGCTCCCGGAAACTTTCATATCCTGGTGGAACAGCGGGCTCTGGGTACAATTGTACGCGTTTCGGACGCCCCTCCCCGCAACGGTCACCGCCCCTCTGCGGATGTTCTCTTTGAATCGGTGGCAACGGTGTTCCAGAACAGAGCTCTGGGTATCATCATGACCGGTATGGGAAAAGACGGAGCCGCCATGCTTGCGGAGCTGCGGCGGCAGGGTTCCCGTACCCTCGGACAGGATGAAAAGACTTCCATAGTTTACGGTATGCCGAAGGTTGCTTTCGAGATGGGGGGAGTCGAAAAACAGGTTTCGCTCTCTGAAATGGCAAAAACCATCAATACAATGGGCCGGGAATTCCGGTAGAAGTATCCATGAAAAACAAACAATTTGACGAACTCGCAGTCTGCGGTTATGAGGCTGTAAAGGCTCTGGCCGCTGTTCACCCGGAACACATAACACGGTTCTTTTACACTCAGGAGCGGATGAAGGAATTCGGCGATCTGTGCAGGCTGCTCGCTTCTGAGCGGAAACCCTACCGGCTGGTGGATGACGAAGGGGAACTGGAAAAACTCTGCGGAAGCGTTCACCATCAGGGCGTGGCTGCAATGATTCCCCAGCAGGAGATCGTTCCCTGCGGGAAAGACGATCTTCAGAGATGGATTGAAAACAGGGAACGGGTCCTGGTGCTCGATGGTGTAGGCAACGCGAACAATCTGGGCGCGATTGTCAGGAGCGCCGCTTTTTTCGGGATCAGGATTATCGTTCTCGGCGGAGAGACACAGCACGCCCTGATAACCACAAGTACCTACCGGATAGCTCAAGGGGGCATGGAATATGTGCGGATATATTCGGTCCGGGCTCTGCCCCGGCTCCTGAAGGACGCGGCGGGACGGATGATACGCATCGGGACGGCTGTTCGGGCGCGCATACGGCTGGAAGCGATACAGGGACTTCTTGCGGGAGATGCTCCCGACGAGGGCGGAACGGAAGGTGTCCTGCTTGTTCTGGGAAACGAAGAG
>JAISVD010000277.1 GCA_031271875.1 Spirochaetaceae bacterium
AAAACGATACTATACATAGTATAAACTGGTACTGCAACCCGCTGAATACGGAATATCCGGAAGCACGGGATATCTTATCAAGGAGCTGCGGAATACATTCCGCACGGAACTTCGTTCCGCTTCCGATTGACGGATATACAATAAGGAGTAGATATGACAATCAATGACATCAAGCATCCAAAAGTAAAAGCGTGGGTCGAAGAGATCGCGAAGATGTGTCAGCCGAAAGATGTGTATGTATGTGACGGTTCACAGGAAGAATACAGCAGGCTGATGAAAGAGATGGTCGATTCCGGTCTCGGGATTCCCCTTACGAAAAGACCCAACAGCGTGCTTTTCCGTTCCGATCCTTCAGACGTTGCCCGTGTGGAAAACCGCACCTATATCGCCAGCAGGAAAAAAGAGGACGCAGGTCCCACAAATAACTGGATCGATCCGGATGAGCTTAAAAAGACTATGAGCGGCCTGTATACCGGCTGTATGAAGGGCCGCACCATGTATGTTATCCCCTACTCCATGGGCCCTGTCGGTTCAGATATCGCGAAAATTGGTATCGAACTTACCGACTCCGCCTATGTTGTCTGCAATATGGATATCATGACCAGAGTCGGGACAAAAGTCCTCGAGGCGCTGGGTACCAACGGCGAATTCGTTCCCTGTCTCCACTCCGTGGGCAAGCCTCTGGAGGCGGGCGAAACAGACGGCGGCAAATGGCCCTGCGCGCCGCTGGACAAGAAATATATCTCCCACTTTCCCGAAGAAAGGACAATCTGGTCCTACGGTTCGGGGTATGGCGGAAATGCACTGCTCGGCAAAAAATGTTTTGCCCTCCGCATCGCTTCTGTCCTCGCACGGGATGAAGGCTGGCTTGCAGAGCACATGCTCATCCTCAAGCTGACCAACCCCGAAGGACAGGTCAAATATGTGACCGGCGCCTTCCCCTCGGCCTGCGGAAAGACAAACCTCGCCATGCTCATCCCCACCATCCCCGGATGGAAGGTTGAAACCGTCGGCGATGATATTGCGTGGATGAAATTCGGGAAGGACGGACGGCTCTACGCCATCAACCCCGAAGCGGGATTCTTTGGCGTCGCTCCGGGAACTTCCGACAGTTCCAATAAAAACGCGATGGATACCATCACCAAGAACACCATCTTTACCAACTGCGCGCTCACAAAAGACGGAGATATCTGGTGGGAGGGGATCGGATATGACGCTCCCGGAGAGGTCGTTGACTGGCACGGGAACCCCTGGACACAGGACAAGGGCAATAAGGAGCAGCCCCCGGCGGCTCACCCCAATGCGCGTTTTACAACCCCTGCGAAGCAGTGCCCCAGTATCGCTTCCGAATGGGAAGACCCCAGAGGCGTACCGATTGATGCGTTCCTCTTCGGCGGACGCCGTCCCAGCACCATCCCTCTGGTACACCAGTCCAGAAGCTGGAACCATGGCGTGTTCCTCGGTTCGATTGTCGGCTCCGAAATCACCGCAGCCGCCCTGGACCTCAAGGCGGGAACAATCCGCCGGGATCCCTTCGCCATGCTGCCCTTCTGCGGATACAACATGGGTGATTACTTCCAGCACTGGATCAACATCGGTAAGAAAACAACCGCCGAGAAACTGCCCAAGATATTTTATGTCAACTGGTTCCGCAAGGACGCGGACGGCAAGTTCATCTGGCCGGGTTACGGTGAGAACAGCCGCGTTCTGGCATGGATCTTCGACCGCTGCGACAACAGGGACAACGCTGTCGAGACCGCCATCGGGTTTATGCCCAAAGACGGCGCCATCAACACCAATGGTCTCAATGTGACCGCCGAAGCGATGAAGGGGATACTCTCTGTTGATACCGAAGGATGGAAGCGGGAGATTGCGGATATCCGCGAGAACCACTATCCGAAATTCGGCGACAAGCTGCCTGCGGAACTCAAGGCCGAACTCGACGGTCTCGAGAAGCGGCTGAACGGGTAAACCACTGCAAAATATATAAACCGCCCGTTTTGGGCGGTTTTTTTTCGGATACTATTCAAGACAAACGTTTTAAATGTGGTAATTTTTGTCAGAAAGGAGCTCTTTTTATGCTTATTTTCAGAACTCAATTTCCTCTGCCAGATACTATTGTTACAAAAGACGTATGGAATTTTTTTAAAGAATGGAGACTGACCAGTCCCTATAGTTCAGAAACGATGAAATCTGAGTTGCAAAAGACGCAGGCCTATGAAAATATTTCTTTTGAAGATGAAAAATCGGCGATAACAACAAAATTTCTGGAAATTGAGCCTGATACTTCATTTTTCGGCTTTGAATTAAAAGAAACAGATAGTCAGGGAGATCACTGGACTACCCATATTGTTCATACAAAAAATAAATCTACCAATTGGCTTTCAATCGAACAGGAAAAAACAAATCCTCAAGGACATTTGGATTATAACCGGGAAAAACATAATAAGCCCCATTTTTTCAAGAATATGAACCACTTGGTCCCCTTGGAAAATATTCCGAAAGAGCCGTATGTACTGGAAAATACAGAAAAAGATGCCCGAATGATATCAAAATATATGATTGGCGAAAAAACAGCGGGGATGCCGGTTGTATACATAAGCAGAACAAATGAAAATGAGTTTTCCAGTAATATTGATATCAAAAAACTTGCAGAAAAGCTTTACTGTATGGCCTTTGTTTTTACAGAACCCAATAAAAGTTTCGCATATAAACTCAAGGATGTATCAAACAGAAGAAATACATATGATGGTGCGATTGGCATCTACTGGGGTACCAGTGAACGGACCATTATTTTTGAAGAAGATGCTTCTATTGATACAATTTACAATAAAATACGATCGGCCCTCCTTTCAAAACCGGTTCTGTACAATTGCACATGGGCATATATGGAAAAAGTATCTTCTGAACGGCAGCAGAAAATACTGGCAAAAGAAAATGAAGAAATCCGTTCTGAATTGATCTCTGTGCAGGATAATGCGGAAGAAGAACGAAATAAATTGAAAAAATTGATCGAAAACCAGGAACAGCTGTTGAAAGAAAAGGAAGAACAGGTTATCCAACTGGAAAAAAGCATCAAAGATAAAGAGAATGAATACAACAGATTCCTTGAAACATTTGAGCCGGAAAAGAAAATACTGGAGGAACAGACTGAAAAGCTGAAGCAGGAAAAATTCAATCTTTTACAGAAAATTACGGGTCTTGAAAAAAAACAAGATCCGCAGAATGGCAGCGATATTTTCACGGTAGAGGTAAAATGTAAGGAGAGGGAATTATATACAGGAGAGATCAGCGATTTTATCAAGGGTATTCTGTTTAATGGTCTCGAAAAAGAAACATATCCTGCTAATACAAATTCAAGGCAAAAAGATGTCCTTGAATCTTTAAAAAAAGAAAATACAAATCTCAAATTTACCTCATCATATTCATATCGAAAACAAGAGAGAATCAAGAATATTATGAAAAAAATGAAAAATTCGAAAGATACTATTAATTCTCTAATAGGTGAAGGTTTTCGTGAAAAAGGAGAACCACCACATCAAAAAATGTTTTTTTATGAGGAATGTTATTTGATTACATTGGCATCTACTCCCAGTGATAATATGTATACATATGTAAATAATCTGTTGAGTGATATAAAAAGAGGTTGTTTTTTATGTCCCAATGATGACAATTGACAACTATTGATGAAACAGTATACTGACCGCAGTATACTCATTTTATGAAAAACAGGGGCAGGCATTCCGCTGGGAACACTCATTCTGCCCGCAATTTCCTGTTAAGGAGAAAAAAATGAAAATCCATGGCGGCAATAAAAACGGAATTCCTGCAAACCTTCCTCTGAAAGAGCGGCCGGTCGATATATTCTTTATGGTCATTTTTTCAATCTTTATTGTTACCTCATGTATCGCCGATATGGCGCCGACCCTGGGGATAGACTTTAACGGTCCCTCGGACAATCTTATTGTAAACGCGAATTACTGGTATGCCGAAGGGACAGACCCGCTGTTCCAGAATCCGCCAGTGTGGATGCGCATCGTCACCGGCCTTTCAGCGTTTGTCTACATGCCCTTTTACATCATACTGATTATTGCCCTTGCCCGGGGATGGAACAGAATTCAGCTGCCGGCGGTGATATATGCGACACTGATTGCGGGCTTAACGGGAATTGTTGTTTTCGGGGTAGAGTTTTTTGGGGAACCCGAATGGCGGACTCCCAATCCGGTGAAGTTCCTTTCTTTCAACCTTCCGTATGTACTGATTCCGCTGCTGCTCCTCGTGCGTATGCGCGCTCCCCTGCCCTTTACACGGAAATTTTAGCATCCCTTTCCGGTCACGGGGTATGGAGCGCTCAGTTGTCTCCTTCCTATCAAATAGCGGCAGGCTAACAGCAAACAGGTCAGGAAACGGGGACAGAGCTTCCGCACATCAGGAGGACTCATTCTGTCAATGGTTTTATACCGAATCGAAAATACGCCTATTCTACTTTTTAGTTTGATGTTTACTCTTTATCATCATATCAATTTCATCTAACGACAAATCAGGTTGTTCATATTTTTCTTTTGTATAATCTCCCTCTCCATTTTCATATTGATGTATAAATTGTACCATTCCAGCGAAACCTAATGCCTCTCTGAGGGCTTTCAGTCCTTCTTTCCTGATTTCTACGATACTGTTTATTTCGATTTGTGTATTACTCATAATCCATTACCTCCAGAAAATACTTTAATGGATTCAGTACCCTGACTTTCATTTCAAGTCTTGTACACGCTTTTAACAACTTGTCATCTGTTGTTAAAAACATATCAGCTTTTCCTTCCTCTGCACTTGCAATATGCAAACTGTCATAGGTTCGTATCGTTGACTCTTTCAATATTTCTTCGGATATTTTCTTTATCTCCACCGTATTTTTCACATTGGTCTTGATTATTTCATATAAATTCTTCACTTTTTCCTTTTTGATACTATTTGTCATTTGATTTATTTCCAACTCTAAAATATCACTTCCTATAATTTCATCTATATGTTGTTCTGCTCGTTTTACAACAGCTAAAACAGCTTCACTTTCCATATGAATTCTTGCCTGATACTGCTCATCAAAAGGGCGGTTATAGCAACAATTATCCAAATATAACCTCAATTTTATTTGGATTCAACACACTCTCCGTCGGACGTAATAACGCCCCCTCCACATAATTCCCATAATATGCTATTCTGGCAGCTGAAATAAACAAGTGACGGCAAAAGGGGCAGAAGGTACGTATGAAACGGGAAGATATCAATAAAGTGCTTATTATCGGTTCGGGGCCGATTGTCATCGGGCAGGCCTGCGAGTTTGACTACTCCGGAACCCAGGCGTGCAAGGCCCTCCGGGAGCAGGGGTATAAGATTGTACTGGTGAATTCCAATCCGGCGACCATAATGACTGACCCGGTGATGGCCGATGCGACCTATATTGAGCCCTTGAACATATCCCGCCTGGAGCAGATTATCGCAATAGAGCGTCCCGACGCGCTGCTGCCCAATTTGGGAGGACAGACAGGACTGAACCTTGCCTTTGAGCTGAACCATGCGGGGATCCTCGAAAAATATAATGTGAAGGTCATCGGGGTAAACCTCGACGCTATCGAGCGGGGAGAAGACCGGGAGGTTTTCAAGAAAACCATGCAGGGGCTGGGCATCGAAACGCCCCGTTCCGATATCGCCTATTCCGTTGCGGAAGCCGAAAGGATAGCGGAGGAACTCCGCTATCCCGTGGTTGTCCGTCCCGCCTATACCATGGGCGGCGCCGGGGGCGGTCTCGTGTACAACGTAGAGGAGCTCCAGACCGTTGCCGGCAGGGGCCTCGAACTCTCTCTGACCCATCAGTGCCTCATCGAAGAGTCTATCCTCGGCTGGGAGGAGCTGGAAGTTGAGGTTGTCCGGGACAGCAAAAACCAGATGATCGCCATCTGCTTTATCGAAAACATCGATGCTGTGGGCGTCCATACGGGGGATTCCTTCTGCGCCGCCCCGTTTCTTACTATTAATAAAGAACTTGCAGATCGCCTCC
>JAISVD010000280.1 GCA_031271875.1 Spirochaetaceae bacterium
CCAAAAAACAATAAATTTTCTGCTTGTTCATAGCTCTTTAATTGTATATAGTCACCAAATTGCAAAGAACGTTGCGCCCCAACACGATGAATACCTTCCATATCTTGTTGTTCTATCCATGCTCCGAGTTTACTTTTACCAGCACCATTTGCGCCTATTATGATAAGAGAGTTGATATCTGTTTCATATTCAATAGCTGTTCCATCTTGTTTTGGTAATTTATACTTAAACATATTATTACTCCATTAGCCTCATTCATGACTGAAATTAGTATAGCATAAGACAATAGTTTTATTCAGAGCTTCCTCACTCCGCATAGGGAACGGAAAAAACCATCCTGTCCTTTGAAAGTACTGTATCGGGAAACACACTTACCGCTTCAGTAAGCAGCGCCTTGAGTTCACTATCGGTGTACCGGGGGCTGTAATGGATAAGCGCGAGTTTTCCCGCATTGGCGGCTTTGGCGACCGACGCCGCCTGCATGGCGGTCATGTGTTTCTTCTCCGCCGCTGTCGCCCGGAGTTCCTCGCTGAACATCCCCTCGCAGAAAAGGAGGTCCGACCCCATCACCTCCTGTATTATCGACGGCGTGTAAAGCGTATCGGTCACATAGCTTATCTTCCGTCCCGAACGGGAGGGGCCGACCACCTGCTCCGAATGAACCACGGAACCGTCCGAAGCGGTGACGCTCTCCCCTGCCTGGAGCCGTGACCACAGCGGCCCGCAGGGCACCCCGAGTTCCAGCGCCTTTGCGGGGTCAAAGGCCCCCGGACGGGACAGCTCCTCCAGAGCATACCCGACGCAGGTCTTGGTATGCTGGAGCGGGAATGCCTTGATATAGAAACCGTCCCCTTCATGTACAATACAGGGCGCAGTGATCTCCTTCACCACCACCGGATAATTGATATACATATCCAGCACCTTGCGGCTGGTTTCTATATATTCCGCGATCTTTGGAGGTCCGTAGATATACAGCGGCTCATCCCTGTCCACCTGGGAGGAGAGCATCATGAGTCCCGGAATTCCGGTCACATGGTCCGCATGGGTATGACTGACAAAAATAGCATTGATTTTTTTCCATTTGAGATTGAGACGCCGCAGGGACACCTGTGTCCCCTCTCCGCCGTCAAACAGGAAGAGGTCTCCCTCCCTGCGCACCAGAACCGACGTAAGGTGCCTGTAAGGAAGCGGCATCATTCCGCCGCAGCCAAGTACAAAAGCTTCAAGATTCATGCCCTCTACTATACCCCAAAAAATATCGGGCAATCAACAGATGGTTAGGCAATTGCAAAAGTAACCGACTTTTGCAATTGCCTCTCCTTAAAAAAATATCTGTTAAAAATATTCCGTAACGTGCTGGGGCCGCAGGGTAAACACGCGGTTCAGGGTTTCCCTGTGGCCGCACAGTTCCAGACCGGTCTGCCGCGAAAGCAGCGCGTTCTCCAGCGTCCGGTAGCCGGTAACAAGCTGGCTTAAAACGCGGATATCACAGCGCAGATCGGGATCTTTCCGGGTAGATGATACCATAGTTCCCTGGGGACCAAATTCGACAAGGTATGTGCCGTTGTTTGCGGTAATGTTGGCGTCTTCCACTTCGACAATATATGAACCTTCTCCGGCGGGAACACGCATCATCTCCAGCGCTGTCTTGACATTCACCACTCTGGTCATGTCCCTGGCCTTGATCTGCTGTCCAATACCCCAGGCATCACCCACAAAGTCGGAGGGATCGATATAGGAGGGCATCATCCATCGGAATTGTCCATACTGGGCGGAAAGCCCCCCTACTATGCTGAGTGCGCCGTACAACCCCTTACGGTCGATAAAGGCAAGTTCAATCACCGACATGGCATGTTCCTCGCCTTCTTCTATATCCTGATACTTGATATAACTGCGGGGCTTGCCGGTTTCGTCTTTCCACAGATACAGAAAAATTCCCGTTGTGTAGGGATCGCTTTGAGTAAAACGTTTCCATGCCCGGTTGTCCGGCCAGTAATCCCGGTAAATTCCATGATTAAGACCCGCGATATAGGCGGCATGGACTTCCTGAAGCTCCGAAGTATCTCCGCCGGGGAAAATCTGGGTAAACTCACCCTGTAATTTGTGTTTGAGAAAATTTTTGGCGGCAATGCTTACATTGTTTCGGGCACAGGCAATTTCATAACCGAACATCCGGTAAAAATCATGGGAAAACGGCGCCAGCGTGGAAAAAACCACCCCTTTCTCATAGGCCTCGGACAAGAGTTTCTCAAAAATATGCCGAACATGGCCGCCTTTACGGGCCTCGGGCAGGGTTCCTACACCGCCAATACCGGACATTTTTGCCTTCTTACCGTCAAAACTCATCAGAAATTCGGATTCCGTTATGGCGGAAAGCAGCTTCCCTTTATCAAAAACACCCCAGGACCATCCCGCAGGATGCTCCAGCGGATCCACTTTCTGCCCATTCTCACTTGAAAAATCCCTCCGCATATTGTAAACCACAACATGCATCCGATAAAGCTGAGGTGTGTCTTCTTCTGTGAGTCTCCGTAATTCCATAGTCACATTACTCCTTTTTTTCAGTATATCATACATCTCCGGATATGTATATTGAAAATACGCTAAAGAAAACACGGCTATAAAATCACCTCTGAAAAATGTCAACACTGCGGCGCAGGATATCATGAATGTGTGCAATAAGGATGCCATAGTTGGTGATGGGGATTCCCTGATTCTGAGCGATGCGGTATTTTATTTCCCGGTTGTTAAGCATACATCCACCGCAATGGACGATGAGGCGGTAAGGACTTACATCTTCCGGGAAATCGGCGCCCGCTTCAAGGATTTCCCGGATGGTTTGCTGTTGCGGCAGGAATGAAAAAAACAGCGATATCCTTCGGACTACTTTTCCAGAATAGTCTTCGCCTTGCGGTAGAGAGCTCCCCGTTTTTCATCGGCAGCGATCC
>JAISVD010000026.1 GCA_031271875.1 Spirochaetaceae bacterium
AAGGTTTTTCAGGTTTTCACTGAACACGCCGATACCGTGGTTGTCCGCATCCTCACTGAGATCGCTCCGGATTTCCCGCACAACCGCCGGGGAGAGGAGCCTGACAAGGCCGTCCTCAATCGCATCAGCGTGATGGGTGTTGTCTATCTTATAGGAATACTTCAGTAAATCCACAGCTCCGTCAACATCAACATCAATGGTAACTTCGAGTTTTTCTTCCCGCTCCCCCCGGTTGATGGCGAGCACCCGGTGAGGTTTGATCTGGTTAAGCGCCTCGGAATAATCCCAGTACATCTGATAAACGGAGGTTTTTTCTTCGGCCTCATCGCCGATACCTTTGACGGAGATCGTCCCTGTACGCATGTAATAACGGCGTACCGTCGCGCGATTGTCCGGATCCTGTGAAATACGTTCCGCGATGATATCCCTGGCGCCGGCCAAAGCATCCGCCGCAGTTTCCACGGAGAGCTCCGGGGTCTCTTCGTTTATGACGATGAACTCCTCCGCTTTTTTCTCGACCGACGGGGTATCCAGCTCAAGCATAGCCTTCGCGAGCGGTTCCAGCCCTTTTTCAATGGCCGCCATACCGCGGGTCTTCTTCTTTTTCTTGAAGGGAGCCCAGAGATCTTCAAGCTCCGTAAGGGTCTGGGCTTTCATTATACTGGAATAAAGGGACTCCGAAAGTTTACCCTGGGCAAAAACCCCTTTTACAATCTCCAGCCTGCGGGTTTCAAGATTCATGAAGCTTTTGAAGAGATGATCGCTGTCCTTCACCTGAACTTCATCGAGGGATCCGTGCTGTTCCTTCCTGTATCGGGATATAAAAGGTATGGTGCATCCCTCATGTATCAGCGAGACAACGGCAGCAACCTGCTGAACCCGTATATTCAGCTTTTCCGCTATTTTTTTCATGATTTCGACTTCGTTGACAACGAGGGCTTCAATACTTTCCTGTGTAAATTCCATCTGTAATACTCCCACAAAATACCGATTATTTGCTTGTACGATGACATCTTATGTGTACCGGGACTGTATCGGTATATCTGTGTATTTTACAGAAAATGCTTCCGGGGGGCAAGGTATTTTTTCCCTGCCGGAGCGGGCTTATGGAAATTTATGCATAATAAAGCTCTGTCCCTGTTCAGACCCGCGCCGGTTTCTTCGGGATGCTCAGGTTTTTTATTGACAAATAATCTCATTATGTTACTATATGTAATATATAACTGATTATTAAAATATTGATTCCGTTTATGCTATCTATAAAACAGTCTCCAAAGAGGAAGTTTAATATGATCCATGCCAGAAAAACATTTACAGGGCTTATTGTTTCCAGTCTGCTGGTTAATGTATGTCTCGTTTTCGCTTCGATACTGATGCTCCGGGACTCGATGTCTATTCAGAGACCCGCACTCCTCGTGCTGATCGGAGAAAGCGCCGTTTTTATCGTGCTTGCGCTTGCTGTCCTTTGGAAGTTTGCTCAGGTTTTTAATGAAGACTTCATTTCCGTGGGGCAGACCGGTAAACCGAGTAAACCGCCGCTGTTCAGGCTGGGCGGGCTTCCCCTCCGCTCCCTCGGCGCATATTTTGTTCTCTTCCTTTTATATATTGTATCAATGATTCCTATTGCCTCCTCACTTGGTATTCGTCCGGAGCAGCGGACGGGGATTTTCCTTTTTTCAGCTTCCTTCGGAATGCTCTGCGCGGCTTATATTTTTGTCAATACCGACAGGCTTATAACACGCTTTCTCCTTGACCGGAATATGGCTGAATATCCCGCCTCGTTCCGGGAAAAGCGGCAATACAGGAAGATTATCATTATTCCGCTGTTCCTGTTTATTATGTCCGCCCTGTTTACACTTGCCTGTGTTCTTGTTATATCCGAAATACAGGGGCGCAATGATTCCGAACTGCCTGTGAGAATGTGGAGCAGCATAATCGTGTCTGCGGTCATATATTTTTTTATTGTCGTTATTCTGGTATTCAACTGGGCGAAGGGGACCTCCCATATATACCAGTCCATAATCAGCCAGATGGACCAGCTTTCCTCGGCGGAAAAGGATCTTACCCGGCGGATATCCGTGGCATCTGTTGATGAACTGGCGTCGATTTCCGGTCTGGTTAACGACTTCTGTAACGGGCTCGCGTTCAGTATAAACGAGATAAAAAACGCCCAGCAGGGGCTTACCGTGCTTGGTGAAGACCTGCACCGGAGCGCGGGAAATACCGCCGGTGCTGTCGCCCAGATATCAGTAAGCATCAAAAATATCAGCGAGAAATCCCTTACCCAGTCTGAAAGCGTGACCCACTCCTCAAATGCAGTGGAGCAGATTGCCGGGAATATCAAGTCTCTGGAACAGGTGGTCAGCGAACAGGTTTCAAGTATAAGCGAAGCTTCCTCCGCTATTGAACAGATGGTGGGAAATATCGGTTCCGTTACCGGTTCCATTACCCTGATGGCCAACCAGTTTGCCGAACTGATTACCCTGGCGGAGAGGGGTAAAAAAGCGCAGTCCGATTCCATGAAAAAGATCGCGCTCATCACGGAACGTTCTGCGACCCTTCTTGAAGCAAACAAGGTTATTTCTGCAATCGCCAGTCAGACGAACCTCCTCGCCATGAACGCCGCCATCGAGGCAGCCCACGCGGGCGATACGGGACGGGGGTTTTCCGTTGTCGCCGACGAGATACGCAAACTTGCGGAAACCTCTGCGGAGCAGTCAAAGACGATCCGGTCGGAGATCAATCTTGTCCAGCAGGCCATTTCGGAAGTAGTGGCGGCATCAAAGGAGTCGGAAAGCGCCTTCTCACGGGTGTCCGAACGTATCGCTGAAACCGACTCGATTGTGCAGGAGGTACAACATGCCATGCTGGAACAGCGGGAGGGCTCAGGGCAGATACTTTCCGCTCTCAAGGAGATGAACGAGATAACCCTGCATGTTCAGACCAGTTCCCGGGAGATGGGGAATGGTAACAACGCCATTCTTGCGGAAATTACCCGTCTGCGGGAATCAACCAGGGAAATCCAGCAGAATATACAGCAGGTTTCATCCGGCGCCGCACAGATTGAAAGCGATACCCG
>JAISVD010000029.1 GCA_031271875.1 Spirochaetaceae bacterium
AGCTGTTCCTTTGTTGTCGGTCTTGGCATACAATTCCTCCATAAATCAGCCGCTTTAGATATCCTTACCGGACGGAATTCCGGTGTTTACAGGGCCTTCAGATTTTCCGCGGCAGAGGGACACTCCCTGTGCATAGCGCTGATGGTTTCGCACGGGTAATCTCCGCAGGCTCCGCAGTGGGGCGCCTGTTTCTCAGCGGCGCATGTACGCATATCGCACTCATTGCAGTGCACGAAAAGAACAGTACTCCCCGACCTGCACCCGCCGCAGTTGATGCTTTCAGCGGGAATATCCACATTAAACGACTTTGACCACTCCGCCGCCACCTTTGCCCTCATGGCATCATCGTTATCACGGGTTGCCGTAAAGGCGCCGCATTCGGCACAATTCAACCCGCATACCGCAATCATTTTGTTTTCCATTTCTCTGCTCCTGTATAAAAGTTTCATTCTTGTGATTTCAGGATAGCAGGGAAATGCTGACAACCTTTGTCATGTTTGATACATCATTTTTTTTTGGCAACTTCCGATGTTCACTACTCAACCGAACGATCCTGCCGGTTATTCCGGGCCATCTCCGCCGCCCGGAGCGCTACGGCTCTTCTGAGGGAGTCGGGTTCCTCCACCCGCACCTGTCCGGGCAGGGATATAATATATGAAATGATCCACTCATCAATGGGAAAATCAACGGTTATCCGGAACCATCCGTCCGGGAGCGCCTGGATTACCTCTTCGTCAAACATCTCGGCGGCCCTGCTCCGTGCAGTCTCATCTATGGAAAAAACGATTCTTTCCGGGGGATTGCTGTTTTCCCAGTCCCGCAGCCACGGACGGTCGGATATATCGGTTTCCGGGGCGATTCGGATGCCGGGCGCCAGCTGCGGTTCCGCGATCCGGGTTATCCTGAACGGGCGGAACCCCTCCCGCAGGCGGCAGTATGCATACAAGAACCACGACTGCCATATATAGATAAGCGCAAGGGGTTCGGTAACCCGCTCCGTTACTCTTCCCGAAATATCCGTATACCGTATCGAAAGGAGCTCTCCGCCGCTGATGCTCTGTTCGATCAAATTGATAGTACCTTTTTCGCGTCTTGACGGAACAAGTTCGATAAAAATGTGATTCCCCGGCGCTCTTATCCCCCGCTGTTTCGACTCTTTCAGCATGAGACTGAATTTTTCCGTAATCTTTTCGAATTCCATCCCCTGCACAAGGTGCTGGATACTTTCAAGCCCGGTGAGGATCCGCTGAACCTCCGTTGGCTCCAGCAGCTGGGTATTCAGCCTGAACCCCTCTACCAGCTCTATTCCGCCCTCCCGCCCCGGGGTCGCGTATACGGGAATTCCCGCCTGGGCAAGAGCTTCCAGATCGCGGTAGATAGTCCGCACGGAAACCTCAAACCGCTTCGCCAGCCAGGGGGCGGTGACCTTTTCCCGGTTAAGCAATATGGTGAGAATCGCCAGCAACCGTTCAGCTTTCATACGGAAAGTATATCCCGAATCGCCGGGGAATGAAAGTAACCCTCTGATGCTGTATACTTGTTGACCGGATGAGCGTTCCGGTGGTATTACCTATTTAGGATATATTCTGAATATGGAGGTATAAAGATATGAAAAAATCGATACAGTTTGTTATTTTGACTTGTACTGTAAGCTGGATAATAGCCGGAACTGCTATTTTATGTGGCTTGCGTCAGGCGCAAGGACCGATTTACCTGATCTTTGCATCTTCTTATATGATGCTGCCAGCTATTTGTTCTGTAATACTGCAAATCATACATAAAGAAAAACCGTTTAGAAATATAGGCATTTCTTTCAAATTTAACCGATGGTTTATTATAGCAGGAATTGTTCCTGTCATATATACATTTGTGACCCTTGGCATCAATCTGCTTTTTCCGCATGTATCATTCTCGGCAGCATACGAAGGATATCTTTCAACGTTATCCGCCGAACAGGCTCAAATTGCCATGCAGCAGTTGGCAATGGTTCCGCCTGTGATTTTTTTCTTTATACAGCTTTTCAGTGCAATTGTTGCCGGTTATACAATAAATAACCTTTTGGGTTTTGGAGAAGAATTAGGCTGGCGAGGCTATTTCCTGAAATCCTTAAAACACAAAAAGATGCTGCCTGCTTCACTGATTATTGGTACTGTTTGGGGATTATGGCATTTTCCGCTTATTCTGATTGGACACAATTATCCGCTGCATCCTATCATCGGTGTTGGGATGATGATCATTTTTTGCATATTACTTACGCCGATGATGATTTATATTGTGATAAAATCCGGATCCGTAATTACGGCATCGATATTTCACGGAGTAAATAACGCTATCGGCGGAATTACGCTTTTGTATCTTGTCGGCGGAAATGATCTCATAAACGGAATAACAGGTCTTGCAGGTTTTATTGCTTTATTGTTAATGAACGTTATATTTATTCTGTATGATACATATATTACAAAAGAGCGCATAATTACATCAGTGATTGGAGACTATTGATATCGATAAAAAATTGAGCGGTCAGCCGGAGGATTGCCGTCAGCCGGACTGCTACAGGAACCCACGGATAAGCCGGTACGCGATTGTTCCCGGCTTGGGTATCTCGGGGAGCCTGTCCCTGTGGAACCATGCGGCCTCTTCCAGGTCTCCGTCCTGAAGGAATATCTCGCCCCCGGCCCAGTCTGCCCGGAATACCGTCATCAACTGGTCCGGATAGGGCCAGTACTGGCTTCCGAGGTAGTGTATATTTGCAATCTCCAGGGAGGTCTCCTCCCGTACCTCCCGAACTGCGCACTCCTCAAGGCTTTCGCCGTGTTCGATGTAACCGGCTATACAGGTATAGGTATCCGTGTTCCTGTCGGAGTGACGGATAAGCAGAATAGTATCTCCCTTCTGAACCAGAATCATGACCGCCGGTGAGAGCCGGGGGTAGAGTACCCTGTCACAGGCGCTGCAACGGCGGGCGGTTTCATATTTGTCGTCAACCAGAGCCCCCCCGCAGAAACTGCAAAAGCGCGCCGATTTGCGCCAGTTCAGCAGACCCAGGGCTCTGCCCGCCAAAGGGGCAAGCGGATTATTTTCATGAAAGAGGATTCTGAGCCGCACCCACCGGCACTCTGCGGGCGTGGGAGCGTCGCTTTCAAGGTGTACCGCCGAATACCCCATGGTTTTCTCGGTAAACCAGTCCCTTCCGAAATTCTCCTTGAGACACTTGCGTACCACCTCCTCTGAGGGGAGCTCTATATCGGGGATATTCCTGAGAAGCAGCTCTGACCCCCGGAATATAAAACACATCTCTTCTATATGAAGCAGTCCAAAATTACTCATCGACATCGGAATATCTGCCTCTTTTACGCCACTCTTTCATACTTCTTAGAATACCATGAGATTGATGAAAGCGCAAAGAAAAAACACAGACTCTCTCCGGTATTTTATCAAATATGAAATAAAACTGACAAAATAATATCTTTATCTGGACATTTGGTATAAATATACGGTATCATACAGCAATGTTTATTCTGTCCTTGTCGGAATTTTGTTCCGGGGCGGAAGTATGGAGGAATTCATGAAAAAATTTACCATGACTGTTTGTGTTCTGCTCTCTTTGGCGGCATTTGTGTTTGTCGGCTGTAAATCCGAAACCGATACCATCAAAATCGGCGGTATATTTCCCCTTTCCGGTGCGGTAGCTGTCTACGGTGTCGAAGCCCGCAATGGAATCGAACTGGCGATTGAGGAGATCAATGCTGCCGGCGGTATCAACGGGAAACAGGTGGCGCTGATCTCCGAAGATGATGAGGGTGTTCCCGAGAAGAGCGTAAACGCCTACAAGAAGCTCGCCACCAGGGACGGCGTAAAGATCATCATCGGTTCGCTGACCTCCGGCTGTACAGCCGCCGTCAGTTCCCTTGCCCAGGCTCAGAAGGTTATTCTTCTCGCTCCGGCAGCCACAATGGAATCCATTACCGATGCAGGTGATTACGTATTCCGCGCCTGTTTTATCGACCCCTTCCAGGGGACTGTGGGGGGCGTGTTCGCCGCCAATACCCTTGGCGCGCAAAAGGCCGCCGTTCTGTACGATGTGACCAACGACTATTCCGTGGGTCTGATGGAGAATTTTGTCGCCTCCTTTATAGCTCAGGGAGGAACAATCGTCGCTTCCGAATCCTACGGAAAGGACGACAAGGATTTCAATGCCCAGCTGACGAAGATCAAGAACGCGGGGCCTGATGTTGTTTACCTTCCCGATTATTACTCCACGGTTTCCCTCATCGCGAAACAGC
>JAISVD010000042.1 GCA_031271875.1 Spirochaetaceae bacterium
TTACCGCATTCCCGCCATGAAAAAGACCGCACCGCCGGATCGCTTCGGGGGCGAATTGTTCCGGGGGAAGACCGTTTTTCGCCGCTTCATCGCAGAGCAGATACATCCAGAACGCCCGGTGTTCAAGGGGAGCCCGCCTTTTCTGTATAAATGATGAACGTCTTTTCGGTTCATTTTTTATCCCGCTCATGGGTTTACCTCCGTTTATTCCGCATCCTGATACCTATTCTATACTGGAATCAAGGAAAAAGTATCTATCCAAAGACACCTTTGTCCTTTTTCTTGTTGCAAAATGGACTAATCGGGATATAGTATATCAGAGGAATTTCTAATGCTGCTTCCTAAATTTTTATAGTTGATTTTAGCTCAATTTTATGTTATGATAATAGTATATTTAGTGCCGAAGAGATGAAATGTCTACTATTAATTACAATAAGTTATGGAAGCTCTCGATAAGAAGAAGTTGCGGGGGTTAGTACGGCAGTCATTGCAAAACTCGATAAGGGTGAAAACGTCACATGTGACATAGCGGACATTATGGCAGTTGAACGTGAATAAGCCCACTAAACGGACGGAGGTGAGTAAATCGTCCACGGCAGAAAGAGTGGTTTTACATGACTCTGTAAAATTTAAGTTGAATCACAAACCAGTGCTGAGAACGACATTCATAAATAATCGCCGATATCTCGGTAACAAATATAAGCTTCTGCCGTTTATCACTTCGGTGGTCTCTGAAAATTGCGATGACATAAAATCAGTTGCGGATATTTTTGCAGGAACTGGAGCTGTGGCATCGGCTTTTACGGACAAACAGCTTATTACAAACGATAATTTATATAGTAATTACATCTGTCATTATAGAGTCATGTTTTTTATTAGGCGAAATTAACGATCGTGAGCGTACTTTGATTATCACGTCATTACTTTATGCTGCAGATAGAATTGCCAACACCTGTGGGCACTATGATGCTTATCGACAAGGTGTAGAATTTGAAAAACACCTTGAGCTTTCCATTCCTTTACCGACCAATAAACTAAATACAAAAAATATTTGTTATAACGAGGATACAAACGACTTAGTTAAGTACATTACTGCGGATTTGGTCTACATTGACCCTCCGTATAATTCACGCCAATATTGTGACGCTTATCATCTTTTGGAAAACATAGCGAGTTGGAAAAAACCAAAAGTATCTGGTGTGGCTCGGAAGATGGATAGGACAAGCTTAAAAAGCGATTATTGTACAAATAGAGCGGTGGCGGCGTTTGAGAATATGATTTAAAATATAAATGCCCGCTACATACTGTTGTCATATAATAATATGGCTCAAAAAGGTAATGACCGCTCCAATGCAAAAATTAGGGATGCCGACATTATGTGTATACTATCTGCGAAAGGAGAGGTCAAAATATTTACGCAGGATTACAAGCCTTTTTCAACAGGGAAATCCAGTATTGACGAACATGAGGAGCGGCTTTTTCTCTGTACTTGCAGGCCGAAAGAGCGCAACTTAATTCAATCGCCGTTGAATTATACAGGCGGCAAGTTCAAGTTGCTCAATCAAATTTTACCTCATTTTCCAAATCGGATTGATACTTTTGTAGACCTATTCTGTGGCGGTTGTAATGTCGGAATAAATGTCAGTGCAGAAAGTGTAATTTTTAACGATAGCAGTCCTCACTTGTTATATCTATACAATACGTTTAAGAATCTTAGTAAAGATACTGTGTTAAGCATGATTGATGATGTAATTGAACAATACAGACTTTCACGCTCAAAAGAAAACGGATATGACTTCTATAGTTGTGAAAGTTCGGAAGGTCTTGGCAATTTTAATCGGGAACCATTTTTAAAATTACGTGAAGATTTTAACAAGAAAAATGAAGATTATGGTTATTACATAATGCTGTATGTTCTCATTGTATACGCTTTTAATAATCAGATTAGGTTCAACTCAAAGGGTGAATTCAATCTACCCGTAGGCAAGCGTGATTTCAATGATAAGATGAAGTCAAAGCTATGCGCTTTTATTGACCGTTTGCAAGGAGGTAACTACAGCTTTTCAAGTATAGATTTCCGTGAAGTTGACACCACGGCTCTGACAGAAAACAGCCTTGTTTACTGCGACCCTCCCTATCTGATTACCTGCGCAACCTACAATGAGCAAGATGGTTGGAACATTCAATGTGAACATGCTTTGTACGCCATGCTCGATACACCGAATGGGCGCAAGATAAGGTTTGCATTGTCAAATGTGCTGAGTAGTAAGGGTAAAACGAATGACGTCCTGTCAGAATGGTTGCAACAACGGCATTATCGAACTATCCACTTAAATTATACTTATTCAAACTCAAATTATCATACAAAAAATAAGACGGATTGTGCTGATGAAGTCTTAATTATGAATTATTAAGGAGTGGATAACATGCCACAATTTCCGTTCAAAAGCTATTGTTGGGCTGTTGGGACGACAAGTTTCCGCACGGTTGATTTCAATGTGCGCATTGAGCGTCAGCTTGACCTTCTTGATAAATATTATCGCGGCTTATGTCGATGGATAATTACACGGCAGCGCTTGATTATTTCCTCTCTGAACCAGTAACCGAGAATGTAATCACCGCAGTTGGAATGAACCGCAAGAGTGGCGGAACTGGAGAAAAAGCATATGATAAGCCATATTATCGGTTTTTCAAATTACTCCGTTCCGTAGTGATAGACCATGAACGTTTCGATCATACAAAATTGATTGATTTGTTTGAAAAATTTGAACAGCGTGATGATAACGCTATTCGGCAAGCTGTCACAAATAATGCGGACATTCCAACGATTTTTGAATATATCCTCGGTATTGCATGGTATACTATCAGCGGACGCGAAGGCGATGTCCTTAGTTATATGAATCTTTCGCTTGAAGCGGATTTGTTACCACGCACTCACGCCATCGGAGGTAATGCTGACATTGAGTATGTTTATCCACAAACTCCCGAATATCCAGCGCATACGCTTTTGATTGAAGCTACGCTTGCGGATAAGACGAACCAACGAAGGATGGAGATGGAACCTGTTAGCCGACACCTCGGCGAACATATTCTTTCGACGGGCGATAAGGAAGCGTATTGCGTGTTCGTATCCACGTTCCTGCATCGGAATGTTTTCAGTGATTTCCGCTATCGTAAAACCTTCTTTTATTATGGCGTATTACGGCGAAAATTACAAAACGGTTGTCGAAGGATTGAAGATTTTGCCGCTTGCCATCGCCGAACTTCGGGTAATATTGGAACATGAAATCAAATATACACGGATCTATGATTTGTTTGAATCAGCATATCGTTCGAACGAGCCTGTTCCAACATGGTACGAGCGAGAAATTACAGGGAAAGTTACCTGCATATGAGAAAAATGGAACTGAAAAAGTAAAAGAGAGCGCGTGATACAGGAATCGGCGGTATTTCTTTTTTGGTTTCCTTATTTCAGTTATAATATCGTTACCCGGAGCAAATTTACACCGAATTTACATTTTCTTTTCGATGATTTTACATTACTCTTTTAATATAGAATAGCGGTAATTATGTGCCCTGGAGGAGCGGAACAAATTCCGCGCAAAAAGGTATTCTACATCCGATTAACGGAAGAAATTACAGGAGATTTCAATATGAAAATAAAGAGTATATGTGTGTATGCAGCGGCTTTCGCCGTATTGATGATCGGCTGCGCCCCGAGGGGGTTTGACAGGAACGGAGAGATAACCCTCATCTCCCGGGAGGACGGATCGGGAACCCGGGGCGCTTTTATTGAACTGTTCGGAATTGAAAAAACAAATGCCGCAGGTGAAAAAATCGATTATACTGTCGATAGTGCGGATATCACAAACAGCACATCCGTTATGATAACAAGCGTTGCCCAGAACAGACAGGCCATCGGATATATCTCTCTGGGTTCCCTGAGCATAACGGTCAAGGCCCTGCGGATCAACGGAGCGGAACCTTCCGCAGCGAATATACGGAACGGAACATATCCTGTTTTCCGGCCCTTCAATATAACGGTAAAGGACGGCCTCTCTCCGGCGGCGCAGGATTTTATCGATTTTATTCTCTCACAGGAGGGACAGAGGATCGTTGTTGAAAACGGGTATATCGCGATCCCCGCAGAATCGTCCTATGCGGGAACCAAAACGGCGGGACGGATTGTTGTTGCCGGGTCATCTTCGGTAACACCGGTTATGGAAAAGCTCAAAGAGGCGTATCTGAAGATCAATACCAACGCGGCGATAGAGATACAGCAAAGCGATTCCACCACCGGAGTGACAAATACGGTTGAGGGAATATGCGATATCGGAATGGTTTCAAGGGATATCAAGGAAAGCGAACTGGCAAAGGGTATTACGTCCCTTACGATCGCCCAGGACGGAATTGTGGTTATCGTCAACCTTGAAAATCCGGTTAATAATTTGACTATTGACCAGGTTCAAGGGATATATACGGGGAATTTTGTTACATGGTCTGATGTAACCGCGCCTTAGGCGGCCTGACCGGTATGAAAAATGTGTATCATCTTCGGGAGGTATCGGGGTGAAGAAATACAGCGAAAATGTAATGCAGGGAGTATTTCTCCTTTCCGCATGTATTTCGATCATTGCGGTGGCGCTCATATGTGTGTTCCTTTTCGCCAACGGGGTTCCGGCCATATTCAAAATCGGTATTACCCGGTTTCTGGGCGGAATCCTGTGGAAACCGTCGAACAACCTGTTCGGCATCCTTCCCATGATAATCGGAAGTATCTGCGTTACTGCGGGAGCGGTTATCATCGGAGTTCCCACCGGTATTTTCACCTCGGTATACCTTGCCTGTTTCTGCCCTGAACGGTTGTACCGGGTGATAAAACCCGCTGTGGACCTGCTGGCGGGAATTCCGTCGGTGGTATACGGCTTTTTCGGCCTGATGGTAATCGTTCCCATAATACGGAATCTGTTCGGCGGCAGCGGAACAAGCCTCCTCGCGGCATCTGTTGTTCTGGGGATCATGATCCTGCCGACGATTATCGGGGTGAGCGAAGCGGCAATACGGGCGGTCCCGGAAAACTATTACGAAGGAGCTCTGGCCCTCGGCGCGACCCATGAGCGGAGCGTTTTTTTCGCGGTACTGCCGGCAGCCCGGTCAGGAATACTGTCTGCGGTGATTCTGGGTGTGGGCCGCGCGATCGGGGAGACCATGGCGGTTATCATGGTTGCCGGAAATCAGGCTGTCATGCCCAGGGGTCTTTTGAAGGGCCTGCGGACGATGACGGCAAATATCGTACTGGAGATGGGCTATGCGGCGGACCTCCACCGGGAAGCGCTTATAGCGACAGCGGTGATACTGTTCATCTTTATTCTGGTAATAAACCTGCTGTTCATGCTGGTAAAGAAAGGAAAAACACAGTGAGAGCTGCAAAGATCGAATCGTTCTGCCTCAGGGCGGTTGTATATATCGCCGCCGCGTTAACCGTGGGCGCCCTCATCTCCCTTGTGGCGTATATCCTCGTAAAGGGTATCCCGAACCTGTCGTTTTCCCTGTTCAGTTTTACCTATAATTCGGAAAACGTCTCCCTGTTCCCGGCTCTGGTAAATACCATTACCATGACGGCCCTTTCGCTTCTGCTGGCGGTGCCTCTGGGAATATTCTCGGCCATATATCTTGTTGAATATGCCGGACGGGGAAACAAGCTGGTTTTGCTGGTTCGTATTACGGCGGAGACCCTTTCGGGGATTCCTTCTATCGTATACGGACTCTTCGGGTTTTTGCTGTTTGTGACCACCCTGGGATGGGGATATTCACTGCTGGCCGGCGCCTTTACCCTGGCGATCATGATTCTTCCCGTTATAATGCGTACCACCGAGGAAGCGCTGCGATCCGTTCCGGATAACTACCGGGAAGGAAGTTTTGGCCTTGGCGCCGGGAAGCTGAGGACCGTATTCAGAATCGTACTGCCCGCCGCTGTTCCGGGGATACTTGCGGGAGTTGTGCTTTCGGTAGGGCGGATTGTCGGTGAGACCGCAGCGCTTATCTACACCGCCGGTACGGTCGCCCAGATTCCGTCAACCGTTATAGCTTCGGGGCGGACCCTTTCGGTACATATGTACGCGCTTTGGAGCGAGGGGCTCAATACCGGACCATCCTACGCTACCGCAGTAGTACTGCTGGTGATTGTTATCGGACTTAACGCGCTTTCTGCGTCAATCGCGAAAAGGCTTGTAAAGACCGGAGGATAACCGGTTTTGCATCAAAATCGAGGCTGCTCTTCCTGAACGTCAGTTTTGAGAAAGCCCTGGGGAATGATTTTATGGATAAAATGGTAACAAAAGACCTCGATCTGTTTTACGGAACATTTCAAGCGCTGAGAAACATCAACATCGCCATACAGGACAGGGAGATAACGGCATTTATAGGCCCTTCAGGATGCGGGAAATCCACACTCCTGAAGACCCTCAACAGGATGAATGATCTCGTTGAGGGCTGCCGGATTACCGGTACGGTGCTGCTCGATGGCAAGGATGTGTACGGGGATATCGACACCAACGAGCTCAGGCGGCGGGTGGGGATGGTTTTCCAGAAGCCCAACCCCTTTCCTATGAGTATCTATGATAATATCGCTTTCGGTCCGCGTACCCACGGTATCCGCTCAAAAGCGCGGCTGGATGATGTTGTGGAGCGCTCACTCACCGACGCCGCGATCTGGAACGAGGTAAAGGATCGGCTCAGGAAGAGCGCCCTCAGTCTCTCAGGCGGACAGCAGCAGCGCCTCTGTATCGCCCGGGCCCTCGCGGTGGAGCCCGAAATCCTGCTGATGGATGAACCGACCAGCGCCCTGGATCCGATCTCCACCGCAAAGATCGAAGACCTGGTGGTGGAGATGAAAAACAGATACGCCTTTGTCATTGTTACCCATAACATGCAGCAGGCGACCCGCATATCCGACAGAACCGCGTTTTTCCTGACCGGAGAAATAATCGAATATAATGAAACCGAAAAACTGTTTTCAAATCCCCAGGACAAACGCACAGAAGATTATATAACCGGGAGGTTTGGCTGATGAGAAACAGGTTTGATATACAGCTTGAAAATCTGAACAACGATATGATTGCCATGGGTGCGCTCTGCGAGAACGCTATCTCCAGCGCGGTCAAAGGGCTGCTGACATATAATGTCGATATAGCACGAGAAGCGATTGCTGTTGAAAAAGAGATAGACCAGAAGGAGCGGGACATTGAAGCGCTCTGCCTCAAACTGCTGCTCCAGCAGCAGCCCGTGGCCAGAGACCTCAGGCTCATATCCGCGGCCCTTAAAATGATCACCGATATGGAACGTATCGGTGATCAGGCCGCAGATATTGCGGAGATTGTGACCTTTGCCGACCTGAGCCGCAGTACCAGCAGCATCCATATTGCGGAGATGGCGGATGCCGCGATAAAAATGGTAACCGACAGTATAAACGCCTTTGTCGCCAGGGACATCCAGCTTGCCGAAGCCGTTATAGCCTATGACGATGTGGTTGACAATCTGTTTACCCAGATAAAAAAGGACATCGTCTCGCTGATCGCTTCCGACACCGTAACCGGTGAAGCCGCTATAGATGTACTGATGATCGCGAAATATCTGGAACGTATCGGGGACCACGCGGTCAATATCGCGGAATGGGTCGAATTTTCCATAACAGGTACACACAAGGGGTAACCGGACAGAATGATTTACTGTGTTGAGGACGACAGGGGTATACGAGAGCTCATTGTTTACACTCTCAGGAATTCCGGTTTTGACGCAGATGGGTTTGAGAGCGGCGGCGCTTTTATGAACAGACTGTACGCGGATATCCGCCGCAGAGAGCTGCTCCGCGGCAGTGCAGACCAGCAGTCGGGAAAATCGCAGTCCGATCTTGTTCTTCTTGATATCATGCTGCCCGGTGAAGACGGTTTGTCAATTCTGAGTTCCCTCCGGTCGTCGCCTGAAAGCGCCGCCGTTCCTGTCATCATGATAACAGCAAAGGGTACGGAGTACGACAGGGTTGTTGGTCTTGATGGCGGCGCCGATGATTACATTACCAAACCCTTCGGTATGACCGAACTTATGGCCCGTATAAAAGCCGTATTGCGGCGCTGTTCTGACCGGGGGCCCGGCGGCCTGACGGAAGCTGAATCTGTGCTGATCTGCGGAACCATTCGGATGAATACCGGGAGCCGTGTAGTGACTGTTGACGGTAAAACTGTTTATCTCACCCGCAGGGAATTTGAACTGCTCCAGATGTTTCTCCGCAGCCCCGGAATCGTGCTGACACGGGAAACCCTGCTTGAACATGTCTGGGGATATGAAAATATCGGTGAAACCCGTACCGTTGATGTACATGTCCGTACCCTTCGGCAAAAGCTCGGTTCCGAAGGGGCATGTATCGAAACTGTCCGGGGCATCGGATACCGCAGCGGAGAGCCGGTGTGAGGAAAAAAATTTTTTTCGCTATTGCCGCGTCGGCAACAATAACGCTTGTTATGACAGCGGGGGTTATAATCCTGTTTTTATACAGTACCTTTGCGGCGCAGATGAAATCCGGTCTCATATCCG
>JAISVD010000088.1 GCA_031271875.1 Spirochaetaceae bacterium
ATCCATTATGATTTTCTGGTAACGGAAAAACAGGTTACCGCAGGGGGCATGACTTTCTCCAGTATATCGGTCGAACTTCCCCCGAGAAAACTTGCCAGTTCCTTTATGAATTCATTTGCAGATTCGGATAAAGTTATGATAAACTTCTTTGATCTGCTGAAACTTTTGACAGAAATGGCATCCATCCGGACAATAGTATGGAGACTTGCGAGTGAAGTAAAGAAAACGCAGCGGAGGGTCAATGCTCTGGATAAAATGGTTATTCCCCAGACAGAAGAAACCAAAAAGTATATCGAGGGTGTTCTCGAAGAGCGCGAACGGGAGAATGTATTTGTGCTGAAGACCTTAAAGGCTAAGCAGGGAGGAGATGCGCGGAGATGATAAAACCCCTTTTTCAGAATGTACTTATTAATGTAAACAGTACTGAAGCGTCGATTCACGCTGTCCAGTACGGTATTTTAATGGCAAAGCTGTACCGCTGTAACCTTAAAGCGGTCTATGTTGTTGATACAGCAACATTGAAACAACTGACACTGAATAAATTCTTCGTTGAGGAGGAGAGCAATGAATATGAAACGAATCTGCTCTCCGACGGCGCCGGGTATCTGAAGTATGTCGAAGAGCTTGGAAAGGAGAAAAAGGTTCCTATCGAGACTGAAATACGAAGGGGCGCCATCTGGTCAGAGGTGATAACCGCTGCGGAGGAAAAACAGGCGGGACTTATCCTTCTTGGCGGGTGGGAACGGGACCTGGCGGACCAGCGGGATGTACTTTCCACTTCATACAGGAAGATACTGCTCAACGCGCGCTGTTCAGTTCTGATCGTGAAGGAAAAACAAATAGAACAGTTGTACAAACTTGCTTAAAATTGTTCCGGAGGAAAAAAATGCGGGTAGCAATTCTCCATTTTCTGCCATCAGGCAGGGATAAAAATGAAAAAATTATCAGGAATCTTGAAAACGGTGCTGCGGCCAAGGGGCATCAGGTTACCGTCTATAACGGAATAAAGGATACATCCAATATAAAGCTCTCCTTTTCGGAATATCTGGCGGTTATCGTACCGGTGACAGGTCTTTTCGGGGGCAAGCTGCCGCCGAGACTTACGGAAGTCCTTGCCAACGCAGGAACCATCTCCGGCAAAAAAGGAGCCGCCCTTGTGGTTAAAGGCGGGTTTTCATCGGGAAAGACGTGCAGGAACCTCATGAAGGCGATGGAAGTGGAAGGGGTCAGACTTGACTACTTTGAGGAGGTTCTGGACGCGGACCACGCGACGGCGGTAGGGAAAAAACTGGGGTAATGAAAGACAGGTGAAAGATTGTTATAAAATCCTTGGTGTTCCCCCTTCCGCTTCTGCGGCAGAGATAAAGCGTTCATTCAGACAGAAAGCAAAGCTCCTCCACCCTGACCTTGCAGATACCGGCAGCAGGGACAGAGATGCTTTTCAGGAGCTGCTGAAAGCGTATGAGATACTCTCGGATGTGCAGCAACGGAGGGCTTTTGATTCATCATATATGATGGGCAGGCAGTCCCGGAGTACGGAAGAGAAATTCGATTACCGTATGTGGCTGCTCTCCCGGAATGATGACAAAAACAGGGCAATCCTCATATTTTTTGATCTCCTCCATGACCGCGAGGATGACGCGGTGGAGGAATATCGGGCGAGGCGCAATTCTCCTGAGGGGTTTACCCTCGCCGCCTGGTTCTCCCGGGAGGATTTTATGGATTGCGGGTTTATCCTCGCGGAGGAACTTTTTCTGCGGGGGGATTATTACGAGTCCTTTCTGCTGCTGGCGGAAATTATCAGGCTCGAAAGAGAGCGGCCCTATTTTCACCATTTTTTTCCAGAAGTGATAAATCTCGCCAGGGATCTCTTGAAGAACCGGCTGGCCTATTCAGTCTGTGATGAGCTGGCCCTGGATTCGTGGGAGACAGCCCTGGACCTCGGGTTTTCCCGCAAGGATGAGGCGTTCTTTTTCCGGCGTATGGCGGAAGCCTATGAGCGGCTGGGAGATCAGTATACCGCTTCGGTCTGTCTGAAGGAGGCGCTCAGGCTTGATCCTGTCATGCCCGTGCCCCGGCAGATGAGGAAGCGGCTTGTTGAGGTGTAATGTATGATTCGGCTTAAAAACCAGAAACAGATCGATGGAATACGGCGTTCATGTAAACTGCTTGCGGCTATGTACCGGGAGATTATTCCCCGGATACAGGCGGGAATGACCACTGCGGATATCGATGAACTCTGTACCGGTTTTATCGCCGCCCACGGCGGCGTACCGGCCTGGCACAGCGAAGGGTTTCCCGGCGCCGCCTGTGTCTCGGTGAACAATGAGGTTATACACGGGATTCCCTCCAAACGGCGGAAGATACATTCCGGGGATATTGTCTCCCTTGATGTGGGCATAAACCTGGAGGGGTATATCAGCGACAGCGCCGTGACCATTCCCGTGGGGGAGATATCCGATGAGGCAAAGCGGCTGATATCCGTCACCGAGGAGTGCCTCTCGGCGGGGATCGGTGCGTGCAGGGCCGGTAACAGGATAGCGGACATCTCTTCTGCGGTGTATGAAGTCGCAAAAGCCGCGGGATTTGGGGTTGTGACCGATTTTTGCGGGCACGGTGTCGGGCTGAAGGTGCACGAGGACCCGCAGATACCAAACAGGCCCGGACGGGGGCCGAATCCGCGGATACAGCAGGGTATGGTGCTGGCGATTGAACCGATGATAAACCTCGGAACCGGGGACGTGCGGATCCTCGATGATGACTGGACCGTGGTAACCGCAGACGGCAGGCTTTCGGCTCACGCTGAGCATACCGTGGCTGTTTTTGAGGATCATACGGAAATTCTGACAATTGAAGAGTAATTTTTTCATCCGGCGGCAAAAATAATGTAACTCCAGTGAAAATTTATTATTATTATAAGTAGAGCCATTTTATGGAGGATATGAATGACTTCATTCACGAGAAGATTTTTGGGCATAGGTGTTATCAGTGTACTTTGTATCGCGCTGCTGTCCTTCTCCTGCTCCTCGGAGCCGGGTACGTCAAAAACAGCCTACGCCGATTCAGCGCCGGTGGTAAGCATACCAGCCGATGCGCTTGCCGTAACGGAGGCTTTGCAGAATTCATTCAGGGCCATATCGGACGGTGTTCTTCCTTCGGTCGTCGAAGTTGATGTGGTAGAGACAAAAACGGTGACTACCTCAAACCCCTTTGATATGTTTCCCTTCTTTTTCTTTGGTAATCCCCGAAGAAACGGTGAAGAGGATACACAGGAGTACAGACAGGAGGGACTTGGTTCGGGGGTCATCGTGCGGCGTACCGGAAATACACTGTATGTGTTGACAAACCAGCATGTTGTGGGGACAGCCGATGAGATTTCGATCAAACTGAACGACGGCAGGACCTTTACGGGAAAACTGGTGGGCACGGACGAACGCAAGGATATAGCCCTTGTATCCTTTGAGTCAAATGATATGGGTATTCCCGTTGCCGTCCTCGGCGATTCGACTACGGTGCATACCGGGGACATCTGTTTTGCCATGGGGGCACCGCTTGGTTTCTATGCTTCCGTTTCAATGGGTATTATCAGCGCCACAGGACGTTCCGGCGGGTCTATCAATAATATAAGCGATTTTATCCAGACCGATGCGGCCATCAATCAGGGGAACTCCGGGGGACCGCTGGTAAATATTTATGGTGAGGTAATCGGCATAAATACCTGGATCGCCTCCCAGAGCGGAGGTTCCGTGGGGTTGGGATTTTCTATTCCCATAAATAATGTAAAGAACTCCATAGATTCATTTATCAGCAGCGGAAAGGTCAATTACGGCTGGATAGGGGTTGCCCTGAATGATGCTGATGGGGACTACAAGAAGGCTATCGGCGCTGAAGGGAAAACAGGGGCACTTGTTTTGCAGATATATCTCGATTCCCCCGCAGCCAAGGGGGGAATGGAACCGGGAGACTATATTATCGCCCTCAATGGTAAACCGGTCAGGTCACAGGATCAGCTTGTCCTTGAAGTGGGTGATCTGCAGGCGGGAGCAAAAGCGGACTTTACCGTTATCAGGAACGGTAAACAGCTGGACCTGACGATACAGATTGCCGAGCGGAATGAGGCGTCAACAGCGGACAATTCAAAACTGTGGCCCGGTTTCATGCCTATGCAGATAACCGATGATATACGGAAACAGCTCTCCCTTGATTCAAAGATAACCGGTATTATTGCCGCAGGCATACAGCCCAAGAGTCCTGCGGCGGTAATGGGTGTGCAGGCGGGGGATATTATTACCAAGGTAAATGATGCGCCTGTCAGTTCAGCGGCAGATTTCTATACCGCCCTGAGCAAAAGCGGGAATGAGGTCTCCTATGAGCTGTCACGGGAGGGACACTCGCTGTCAACGGTGAAATATAAGAAGTAGTTTTCACCCTTCCCTCTTTTAATTTGAAGCGGAAAAAAAGACCACAGGGATATCCCTGTGGTCTTTTTTATCATATTCGTGTCCGCACACCGGGAATCGGCGGCTTTTTTTCTACTATGGTTATTTTGATAACCTTTTTGCCGCAGTTTTGTACACCATATCCCATTTGTCGAGGACTTTCACAGAACCGTCCAGCCTATCAAAATCCTTGCCAGCATCCGCTTCAAACTCAATCCGATAAGCCATTACGTTCTAAGACCTCATCAAGGGTATATGTTTTTGACCTTCCAGCCCGAACATTCTCCGCCCTTTGTTTTGCCAGATATATCATTTCAAGTTCACTGATTTTTTCCTGTACCGCTTCCTGTACATAATACGTTTTGGAACGGCCAGTCATATCCGCCAGATTATTCAACCGTTCCATCAGTTCTTCTGATATGCGAAAAGACATTGAAATAAAGAGGAACAAAGGGGATGAACAGTCTGGGAGGTCCGCTCAGACCGTAAGTACCGCGCTGATTTCATTCCCTTCTGAAGAGAGGGGGACAGTAAGTGTAGTCCCCCCACACAACGGGAAAAGGAAGCTCTGTCCCCAGAGTTTTAACGAGACCTGTATAATTTATCCTGGAATCACAGATAAGAAAACCAGTCGTATTTTCCGCCGACACGTCAGTAATTCCCGAAAGTATATCTTCTTCTATCTTTTTAAGATCTGAAAATTCCCGGGAAAACATGTTATATACCGGCATTTGTCTCCTTTCCGAATAAAAACAAGGGGATTACATTCCTACATTCCTTTATACAGGAGTCGATAACTAATGTTATATGATACACAAAAACAGATAAAAATATACAGGTATACCCGTGTTTCCAGGGCTTCTATCTTTTTTGCCCGGCTTCTTGTCCAGCTCTGTCCCCAACAGGATATACCTACAATGCCTAAGAATGACATAACCAGATTATGCCCGCTCAATTTCTCCTGCATACTTGTACCAGGTAATACGCCCCACAATACTCCCACTCCTCAGCACGTCTTACTAACCCGGCCTTTACCGCATTCTCATCTATGTATTCATTCACCCGA
>JAISVD010000104.1 GCA_031271875.1 Spirochaetaceae bacterium
ACTGTTGCGGAAGTCCGATCCATCACTTCCGATACGGCGTATTCGGCATTGACCGCTATACAATGATTGGAAAGATATGCTGCGATATGAGGGAAAACAGCCCGGGGCGCATCCAGACCGGATATGAAGGATTCCACCTTGGCATCCAGTTTTTCCCTCTTCACAGCGGGGTCGCTTCCGTTGATCGCCGTCTGTATAAACGCAAGGGCTCTGTCTGCGGGGATGGCAAAATTTGCGGCCTGTCTTCTCCGGGCGCTGAGGGTGTTGATCCCTGCAACCACATATCCGACGGCAGCTTCCGGCTGCCGGACTAACAGCGGTCCCCCGGAATTTCCCGGATCAACCTGCGCGGTATGCTGAATAAACGGTCCCAACCGTACTTCATTTTGGGACACATCTTTTTCAGGAGGAAACCTGACAGCGGCATTGGAGATCATTCCCCGGCTGAACTGCCAGATAGCCTCGTTTCCAAGGCCGGGAAATCCTGCGGCAAATACATCGGAACCTTCTTCAACATGTTCTGTCATAAAAACAAGGCCGCTGTTAAAGGGTTTTGCGTCATCCCTAAAAGCAAGAACCGCCAGATCAATATCTTCATCCGCAGCGATAAGGCGTAACTGTTCGTAGACGGTTTTTTCCCCTTCCCGATTTTCAAAGGTAATGGAAATAGTATGGGCCCGGGCAATAACATGATAATTTGTGATAATATAATTTGAACCATCATCACCGACATACACAAACCCGGAACCAAAACTTCCCTTAAGGTAATCATCAAAGAATTCCGCCGTGTCGGAGGCCATTCCCTTTTTTATCATATCTTCTTTCAGCTTTACAATATAATCAACCGCTTCGGGATAATATGTCTGGTTGATTAATCCGACATATTCCCTGATGAGGTTGGTCTGACCAAAAGCACCCGCCGCCGCAAACAAAAATAGTATGACAATCATACTGTTCAATAGATTTCGTTTCATCCCTAAAATATCCTTAATCATCGGTATTCGCATTCTCCTGTCAATTGCAAAAGCCTGAGACAATTGCAGCCATAGATGTAATAAAAGAAGAATCTATTTCAATTAATCAAAAAAAAGATTTTTCTTTAAAAACCAAGTTCAAAATCTCACCGAGTTTTGAAATCAGCTCGCTTTAAAGTTATACTATATCCAGAGTATTCTTTTAAAGAACCAGAAAAGAGGTTAATCAATAAAAGAATTTAATAAAACAATACTTCAGCTTAGAGACTGTTTCTCTATCGGGAGGAGATTTATCCTGAATAATTTGGAAAAAAAGGCTGATATCTGGAAAGACAGATAGGCGGTAAAAACGCAAGAAGAAACAATTTTTTATCCATACAGTCACTCCAAATAACAGTTTCTGTTTATTACGGGAATAGGGAACAGTATAATGGAAAAGTTTTTTTTGTACAAGTGTATTTTTTAGATTTTTTAACAGTATTAACGATTCAAAAAAGGGCTGTCAGGAGGTTCCCTGGCAGTCCTTTTCATTAAAATGCTTCCGTTACTGCTTTGTGAGCAGCTTATTGATCCGCTTCACGAAATCGTTCGGATCGGCGAGTTCAGCGCCTCCCACAAGAAGCGCCTGGTCAAGCAGAACCGTTGAGACATCGGTAATATAGTCGTCATCGGTGCTCTCCTTGAGGGCGCTGACAAGGGGATGCCCGCCGTTGATTTCGAGGATCGGCTTTACCTCCGCGAGTCCCGACTGCCCCATGGCTTTCATCATCCGTTCAAGCTGGAGGGAAGGATCATTTTCGTCAACCACTATACAGGAGGGAGAGCCCGCGAGGCGTTTGGAGAGACGGACATCCTTCACCTTGTCCCCAAGGGCTTTCTTCACCTTTTCAACAACAGGCTTGAATTCCTTCTCTTTCTTCTTTGTATCCGCCTTGTCGCTGTCGCCAAGTTCCTCATCTGATCCCGCCCGGTTCACTGCCTTGAGATCAAAGTCCTTGTATTTACCCAGAGAGGGAATGATAATATCATCGATCTCATCATTCATGATAAGGACTTCAATATCCTTTGCCTTATACGCCTCAAGGAGCGGCGACTGCCTGAGAGCCTTTTCGTCCCCGCCGGTTATATAATAAATGGCCTTTTGTTCGGGTTTCATCCGTTGAACATAATCGGCAAAACTCGTCCAGCCGCCGATTCCATCGGATTCGCTCTCCTCGGCAAGTTCCGCAGTTGTCCTGAATCTGACCAGCTCCATCAGTTCTTCGCGGTTGGCAAAATCGGAGTACAGCCCCTCTTTGAGGGGGCGGTTATACTGGGAAATAAAGGTTTTCCACTTTTCCTTGTCCGTCTCGGACAGCTTCCTGAACTCGCTGAGCAGTTTCTTAACCGAAGCTGTTTTTATCGACGCCAGGATACGGTTCTGCTGGAGGATCTCCCTGCTCACATTCAGGGGAAGATCCTCGGAATCGATGATCCCCCGGACAAACCGCAGCCATGTGGGCAGCAGTTCACGGTCATCATCGGTAATGAAAACCCGCTTTACATACAGCTTGACGCCGCTTTTGTAATCCGCCTGATACATATCGAACGGAGCGCGTTCGGGAACAAAAAAGAGGGTTGTATACTCCTGGGTTCCCTCAGCGTGGGTATGCACATACAGAAGCGGATCCGACGAATCATGGGAGATGGTTTTGTAGAAATTCTTATAATCCTCGTCGGAAAGCTCAGATTTAGGCCGTTTCCAGAGGGCGCTGGCGGAGTTTATCTGTTCAACCTTGTCTTCGCGGCCGGTTTCCTTTCCCTTATCGTCAAAACTCTTCTGCACGTAATGAAGATAGATGGGAAACGCGATATGGTCCGAATATTTCTTTACAATATCCTCTATCTTCCAGCGGCTCGCAAACTCCTTGTTTTCATCGGTGAGATACATGATAACCGCAGACCCCTGAACGCCCGCGCCGTCAAGACCTGCGGCCTTTACCTTTTCGCTGTCCAGAGGAAGATCATCCAGCTCATAGGAACCCTGACCATCGCTTGTCCAGAGGCACACAGCATCGGCGGCCGCCTTGCGGGTCACAACTTCAATCTTTGAAGCCACCATAAAGGCCGAATAAAAACCGACTCCAAACTGTCCGATAAGAACGGCGTCCTTCTTCGCTTCCTTTTCAAGTTTTTCGAGGAACGCCTTTGTACCCGAACGCGCTATGGTCCCGAGGTTTGCCACAAGATCGTCCTTGTCCATACCGATACCGGTATCCTTGACGGTGAGGGTTTTTTTATCCTCGTCAAAAGAGATATCGATACGGGGATCAAAGACAACACTCTTGTACACATCATCGGAAAGGGTCAGATACTTCAACTTGTCCAGCGCGTCAGACGCATTGGACACTATCTCCCTGAGAAAAATGTCTTTATTTGAATATAATGAATGAATGATAAGAGTCAGAAGCTGATTCACTTCTGTTTGAAACTGATAAACCGCCATGTATTATCTCCCTTTTGTTTATGGTTTCTATAAAAAATAGCGAGAAAAAAGCAAATCGGCAAGAGGAATTTATTCCCGATAGAAAATATTTCAGCTCCGCGTTTCAGGAGGACTCCGGAACGGCCTGGATGTATCGGAAAAGGCGGGAAAACAGAGCGGCGTAAACCGGAGAGGAACCAAACAGGGACAGAGCTGAGTAAAAACTCAGTAAAAACTCCGTAAAAACTCAGGCAAAGCTATTCCCGTCCTGTGTACGCCGGTTGTATTCCTGCTTTCAATTTGATATATTACTAAAATGAAGGAATATCAGGGGATTTCTGCTTCTCTGGGAACCGATATAGGTACAGCGTTTGTGTTACCGGATACAACCATGCACATTGCGCACTATGCCATTACCAGTGACCGGATTGAGCCGGAATGGGAACGTTTTGAAGAAGCCGTTGAGGCGACCAAAAAAGAGATAACCGAGCTCAGGGACTGTGAAAATGCTGAACAGAAAGCGATTTTCGACACCTATCTGCTGATGCTTTCGGATACTGATTTCTTCAGCCTTATCAAAAAAAAACATGAAACCTCCCTGACAAACATAGAATCGGTTGTGATCAGGCAGGTTGAGGAATTTTCAACCACCCTCCGCAGCTCCGGGGACACTTATCTGCAGGAGCGTGCCGACGACATAGAGGATATCTTCGGGAGGGTCCTCGGGCGCCTGACCGGGGAAAAGTACCTGTCCCTGAACGATGTTCCCAGGGGAGTCATCCTGGTGGCAAAAAACATGCGCCCCTCGGACGCTGTTTTTTTTACCCGCCGCACACAGGGGGGGATACTCCTTGAACAGGGAGGGACAAACAGCCATGTGGCGATCCTTGCACGGAGTTACCGGGTACCCGCGGTGGTCGGTGTGCAGGGGATTACAGGAAAAATCCGCAGCGGAGATCGCATTATCATCGACGGGGAAAAGGGTATCGTAATTACCGATCCCGATGACAAAACAATCAAAAGATATACAGCTCAGCGTCAAAACGAGGCCGAGCGGAAGGAACGGCTTTCGGTATTCCGCAAAAAAGATGCGGTCATGGCCGACGGAGAGCGGATGACCGTTCTCGCCAACATCGGAATACCCGAGGATACCGCCCTCGCCCTCAGTGAGGGTGCAGAGGGGATAGGTCTTTTCCGCACGGAATTTCTTTTTATGCAGCGCGAGCAGATGATGGGCGAGGATGAACAGGTTGAAGTCTACAAGGCGGTACTGATCGCAATGGGGAACCTGCCGGTCACGATCAGAACCCTGGATGCAGGGGCCGACAAAATCATAAAAGGCCAGGAGGTCCCTCAGGAGAAAAACCCTCTGCTGGGGTGGCGGGCGGTGCGGTTCAGCCTGTCCCACGAGGACATATTCAGAACCCAGCTGCGGGCGCTGTACCGCGCGGGGGTGTACGGCAGCCTTAAAATCATGATCCCCCTCATAACAGAATATCCGGAAATTCAAAAAATCATAAAACTGACGGAAGAGGTAAAGGCCGGACTGAAGGCCGAAGGCGTCAAATTCAGGGAGGATGTGCCTCTGGGAATCATGATCGAAACCCCTTCCGCAGCCGTCACTGCCGATATCCTCGCACCGCTGTGTTCTTTCTTTTCCATCGGAACCAACGACCTGACCCAGTATACCCTTGCGGTGGACCGGGAGGATGAGTACGTGGCGTCCCTCTTTGACGAGTGCAGCCCCGGAGTACTGCGGCTGATCGAGAAAACCGTACAAGCCGCAGAGGATCGAAAAATAGAGCTGTCGGTCTGCGGTGAAATGGCGGGGAAATCGGAAACAGCGCTGCTCCTCGCAGGGCTTGGGGTGCGGAAGTTCAGCATGTCCGCATCGAGCCTGTGCGTGGTTAAGGAAGCCTTCTCCCTTTTTACTCTCGAAGAGGCGCGAAAAGCTGCGGAGCACGCACTGACCCTCATGGACGCCAAAAGTATCCGCAGATATATGGAAGAAACGGTAAAAAACGCAAAAACTGCCAGGTAAAGAGGATTACTATATGCAGAACTTTTTTAAGGCCCTTGCAAGGGAAAGCACAAACCCGGCACTTCCCGAAGAGTTTACTTTTTTTGGAAAACGTATCGGCAGTTGGAAAATCGACTATCTGTAGAAAGCTCATTGTATCCTCAAACTATTAAATGGGGACAAGAGCAGAATGATTGTATTGAAAAAATAAAAGAAAATATCAGGAATAATAAGAAAGCTGCAAAAAGAGACGGACGCGTTGTATAACAGGGTGTTCTCGCAAAAAAAGCCTGGGTCGGTCACTGTGCTTACTGGTCTATGTTCCACAGCCAGAGCATTATACTAACATACAATTGAAATTGCTTTCCGGCAGAAGAAGTACAAAATTTAGACCTAAATATTGACCAATGCCTATGGATTGTGATATAGTATACATAAAGAGAACACTGATTTGTGCTCGATGTATAAATCAGTGTTTCCTAAGTGATTATCGGTTTGGAGAAAATGTATGGTGAATTTAGCCCATGATTTGAAGCCTATTTCTTATGTAAAAGCTCACACAACTGAAATTGTAAAGTATGTGGGGGATTCCAAGTCTCCTGTGGTTATAACTCAAAATGGAGAGGCAAAAGCGGTAATTATTGATATTGAAAGTTACCAAAAAACTATCAATGCAGTAAATCTGGCAAAGTTATTGAGTTTTGGAGAAAAAGATATAAAAAGCGGAAACACCATAACCCATGAAAATGCAAAAAAGATTTTTGAGAGGACTTTGGGTGAGATACACAATGAGGCAAATTGAATGGACCCCAGACGGAACAGATTCATTAAATGAAATACTTGCATATTATGATACATACAGGGCAGGAGAAAAAGCAGCCTGGAATATATATGAAAAAATAATAAAAGAAATTGAATTGCTCAAATTAGAGGAAACAAAAACAAAACAAACTCAGGAACTAAAGGACATAGGAGTTTTGGATGTTTACGAATTATCAATAAACCCATGGAAAGTGTATTACAAAATACAATCAGATAATAAAAAAGTATTTGTTTTATTTGTATTAGATGCCCGAAGAAATATAGAAGAGATATTAATCTCAAAAGTAATAGATAATAAAATATAGCGTAATCGTGCTGTACATAACAGAACGGTCAGCGTTTCCAAATCTTTTTTCGGTTTTGGAACAAAATCAATTAGCTGAGGATTATTGATGTCAGATATACAGAAACAATACGAATTCGATACAGAAAAAAAGTACCGGAACCTGCCCCTTATTGTCATAGCGGGCAGACCGAATGTGGGAAAATCAACGCTCTTTAACCGGCTTCTGCATAAACGGCGGGCAATTACCGACCCGACCCCAGGGGTGACCCGCGACCCGATAGAGGAGGACGCCTTTATCAACGGGATGCCTGTGAGGCTCATGGACACCGGCGGTTTTAAGCTTGACCGTGTGGAAGGTTCCGCCGAGGCGGTTCTGGACGAGCTTGTGGTGGAGCAGACCCTGGCCGCACTCAAACGGGCGGATGTGATACTGCTCCTCCTTGAATCGGGGACGGTAACCGCCGAAGATGAAGAATTCATCAGCCTCCTTCGCCCCTTCTGGGACAAGGTCACCGCTGCGGTGAACAAGACCGAAGGGGGCAGGCTGCACGCGGAGGCCTGGGAGTTCATGCGGTCCGGGTTTCCGGAACTGCTCCTCATCAGCGCGGAACACGGCGACAACATCACGGAGCTGGCGGAACATATTACGGCGAAACTGGATTTTTCCGGCGTTGAGGAGGGGGAGGAGGAGAAACTCCTCAGGATCGCCATCATCGGCAAGCCCAATACGGGAAAGTCCACCCTCTCCAACAGGCTTACCCACAGCGGGGCTTCAATTGTAAGCGATTACGCGGGGACCACCCGGGACGTGGTTGAGGGCCGTTTTGAATACAAGGAAACGGCGTTTCAGGTACTCGACACCGCAGGGATACGGCGGAAGGCGAAGGTTCGTGAAAATGTTGAATACTATTCGGTCAACAGGGCCATAAAATCCCTGGACAAGGCGGATATCGTCTTTCACCTGATCGACGCCCGGGAGGGCCTCTCGGAGCAGGACAAGAAGATCGCCGCCCTCGCGTATGAACGGGGGCTGGGGGTTATTTTTGTGCTCAATAAATGGGATACCCAGGAGCAGGACAAAAAGACCCTGCGCAAGGCGGAGGACATGATACGGATCATGTTCGGGCAGATGGGGTTCGCTCCCATTGTCGCCCTCTCCGCGCTGGAGGGAAAGGGGATAAAACTGCTTCTGAACACAGCGCTGGAGATGTACGGACAGCTCTCCCGCAGGATTGAAACCGGCCTGCTCAACAGCGCCCTGAAGGAGTGGATTTCCGCGTACCATCCGCCCACGGGCAGAAGCACGAAATTCAGGATCAAATATATGGTACAGACAGACACGAACCCCGTGAAGTTCCTCCTCTTTGCAAGCCGTCCGGAAGCGGTCTCCCAGAGTTACCTTTCATACCTGCGGAACCGTATCCGCGAGGACCTGGGATTCTCAATGATTCCGGTAGTGCTTGAAGTACGGGCAAGCCGTAAAAAGTGGGAAGATCGGGAGTCGGAGAACCGGTGATGGCGGAACTGACAATCGGCGAGGTCGAAACACTTACAGATGTCAAGGCTCATGTACTGAGGTACTGGGAGGAACATATTTCCTTCCTGAACCCGAGGAAGGATGCCGGAGGCAGACGTGTGTATTCGGAGCGGGAAGTACAGATCATACTCCGGCTCAGATACCTTATTCAGGAAAAAAAATTTACCGTTGAAGGAGCCCGGGAGCAGCTCTTTTCCGAATTGACCGGGAAGGATCCATCCATCAGTACCGGACTCGAAGTGGTACGTTCGGAGCTGATCAGGGCATACGCAATCATTCAGCGCCGCAAAGGAAGTCATGAACAGCAGAAACACACGGAAGACAGGAGCGGCGCTCCCGCAGAAGAGAGTTGAGCAGCAGAGAGCTGCTGACAGGACTCCGCACTCCAAGGCGGAACCGGGAGATATCCGGCAGGCGCCGCCTGAAATCAGCTCCACCCTTTTCAGTACGCCCCCGAAGGATACTCTGAAATATCTTGAGGAGTTCGGGGCCATCGTACAGGGTGTGCTTCCCCTGAGCGGGAAACAGCGAAAGGAGCTGCCCCATATCATCCGCGATCTCTCCCGGCAGATGACAGATGAGCGCTCCCGCAGGAGAGCGGGATATATGAATGAAACCGGGCTGCTTTCGGCGTATATCAGGTATTTTATGTGGTGGAACCTCATCAGGCTTGTTCCGATATTCGCGGGGCTTGCCGGTTTTGCCCCCGAAGACGGCTCGGTGATGCTGGATATCGGTTCGGGGCCGCTGACGGTTCCGGCGGCCCTCTGGCTTGCCCGCCCTGAGCTGCGGAAGAGGAACCTTACCTGGTATTGCCTCGACCAGTCGCAGACGGCCCTTGCGGCAGGGGAGAACATCTTTCTCGCGCTGGCGGCCCGCACCGGCGGGGAACCATGGAAGATCCTCCGGGTGAAGGGCGGGCCGGGAACGGAGATACGCAGAAAGGCGGACTTCATCACCTGCGCGAATATGTTCAATGAGCTTTACTGGGACAGCCGTGAACCCCTTGAGGCGCTGGTGAAAAAATATTCCGCAGGACTTCTGGCATACGCCGACGAATCGGCCCGGGTTTTTATCGCCGAACCGGGAATTCCTCAGGGGGGGCGATTCATGACCCTCATGAGGGACTCCCTGATACGGAAGGGATACGGTATCGCCGCCCCCTGTCCCCACGAAGGGGAGTGTTCCATGCCGGGAAAGCGGTTCGGAACAAGTTCCGGGGGGAAATGGTGCCACTTCACCTTTCCGGCGGAGAACGCGCCAAAGACCTTACGGAAACTGTCGGAGGAGGCGGGGCTCACGAAAGAGCGGGCGGCGATCTCGCTGCTCTTTGCCGTTAAAATGAACGGTGAAAAAAGTGTTCCCGACGGAGATACCGCCGTCCCGGATACGGAAAAAACGCTTCCTGTCCGTATTGTGTCGGACCTCATCTTTCTCGGAGGGGAAAAGGCGGGAACTCCTGCGGACGGGGACAGAGCCCGCGGGGCCGGACGGTACGGCTGTTCGGCGCTGGGGCTGACCCTCGCAGGCGGAGCCGGGAAAGCCGGTTACACCGCGGGTATGCTGAAGTCGGGGGACCTCATAGAGGTTCCGCTCCCGGACAAAAACGCCCCCAAGGACGCGAAAACAGGGGCTATCCTTGTTCAGCCTGTAACCGGCGAAACCGAAGTCAGCGGGGAAAACGCTCCCCGCTCTCCCCGTCCGTCGAGGGGTCAATCCCGTTCTTCAGGCAGATATCGGAGATAGGACAGGTATCGCATTTCGGACTGCGGGCGGTACAGATATACCGTCCATGGAGGATAAGCCAGTGGTGGGCGTGGTACAGGTACTCAGGCGGAACAACCCGAAGGAGATCCTGCTCCACCGCTTCGGGTGTGACGCCCGTTGAAAGCCCGATACGGGGGCTGATGCGCAGTATGTGGGTATCGACCGCCATAGTCGGCTCCCCGAAAACCACATTGAGCACCACGTTGGCGGTCTTGCGG
>JAISVD010000190.1 GCA_031271875.1 Spirochaetaceae bacterium
TGAAGAGCTGCTCTTCGGAGTAACCTGTTATCCGGGAGAGGCGGGTAATATGATGGTCTGATAAAAATGGTCCGGCCTTGAGGGCCAGGATGAGGATTTTCTTGGGAGACAGTTTTTTATACATCCCGGAGGGAGTATATTCCGGTTCTGTTTCCTCTGTAAAATCCGTTTCATCCTTCGTTTCCTCATATACCTGTTCGCTGTACCGGGTTACCGCATGATCACAGGCGACCAGTATGGAATGACTCCGCACCCAGCTTTTATATGACCACTGAACCACAGTCTGAATATATGATATGATTCCGCTTTTGCTGATATCGTGGCGATGCAGCATTTTCCTGAACCGGGGATAGAGCCACAGCAGAAAGTCGCTCCGCGTATCCTCATCAAGTTTGTGCAGGTTGAATCTTCCCGGATTTGTGTAAACAAATCCGAAAATATGTTTTGCTGCGCTTTCCCCCGGTTCCGGCTCAAGTACGGCCCGTGAAAGGACAAAGTAAAAATCCTGTTCTGTCATTTATGCCTCCTTGGCAGGAGACATAGCAAACATTATGCCAGTCCTGAAAAGTTCTCTGTTATTTAATGTATGGTTTAAAATGTTTCTGCATAATGAGTTATATCTGTATTTGGGAGTTTCACCGGATCAATAGAATGAAGGAACTTCCGGGTGTTTAGATTTTTTCCGGAATTTCTAAATGTGGGGCCGGGAAAATCTGAATTCTAAAATCAGGATGGACGGATACATTTAGAAATTCCGGAGCGGAAGGTGTGGTTCCGGTGAAGGGTAGAGGGACAGAGCTTTAAAATGCTATTGCCGGATGCGTCTTCGGGCTTTGCAGGTATAACGCTCACCGGGGACAGAGCTTTAAAATCTGTATGTTTTACGTTATACTGTTGGTACTGACACCCTAGTACAGCAAACGATGCGTGTTGCAGAAACCGGCGCAATCAGCTACACTGTTTTCCATAAAATCGAGTCTGTTCCAAAACCAGGAAGGTTTTGGAACCAGCTCAATTGTCTGGATAAAAGAGGTTTGTATGGGCAGTTATCCCTTTGAAACAATCGAACCCAAGTGGCAGCGCTACTGGAAAGAGCATAATACGTTCCGTGTCACCGAAGATCCCGCTGTGCCGAAGGAGAAACGCCGGTACGTTCTTGATATGTTCCCGTACCCGTCGGCTCAGGGGCTGCATGTGGGCCATCCTGAAGGGTATACAGCCACGGATATCTACTGCCGCTATCTCAGGATGAACGGATATAACGTCCTCCATCCCATGGGGTTTGATTCCTTCGGGCTTCCCGCGGAAAATTACGCGATAAAAACCGGCACCCATCCGGAGAAAACAACCACGGAAAATATCGATCATTTCCGCCGACAGATACAGTCCTTCGGCTTCTCCTATGACTGGGATCGTGAGATCTCCACCTGCGATGCGGATTATTACCGCTGGACCCAGTGGATATTCCTCAAGCTCTATGAAAAGGGGCTTGCCTATGAGGCGGAAACTCCCATCAACTGGTGTCCCAGCTGCAAAACCGGACTCGCCAATGAAGAGGTAAAGGAAGGCAAATGTGACCGCTGCGGTACGCCTGTATCGCGTAAAAACATCAGACAGTGGATGCTCAGGATAACCGCCTATGCGGAACGGCTGCTGAACGACCTGGATACCCTCGACTGGCCCGAATCGGTAAAACTGATGCAGCGGAACTGGATCGGTAAAAGCGAGGGGGCTGAAGTCTCCTTCAGAATTGCGGGCCCCGGCGGGGAACCGACAGATGAGGAACTGCTCATCTATACGACCCGTCCTGACACTCTTTTCGGCGCGACCTACATGGTACTGGCTCCGGAACACAAACTGGTCGGCACAATTACCACCCCGGAGCAGCGCGAAGATGTGGAAGCCTACATCGCTGAAGCCGCCGGAAAGAGCGACCTTGAGCGCACGGACCTGGCAAAGGATAAAACCGGCGTGTTTACCGGCGCTTACGCGATAAATCCCGTAAACGGCGCCAAAATTCCGGTCTGGATTTCCGATTATATCCTCATCTCCTACGGAACAGGAGCCATCATGGCTGTTCCGGCCCATGATGAACGGGACTGGGCCTTTGCAAAGAAATTCAGCCTGCCTGTCATACAGGTCGTTGCCTCAAAGGCGGAAGTCGATGCGGCGGGCGGGGTTGACGCCATAAAACGCGCAGACTGGAGCGCGGAACCCGCCGAATGTACCTCCGCTGACGGCTGGTCGGTCAATTCCGGCATTTTTTCGGGGTTGCCGACAGAGGAGGCCAAAACCGGTATAACAGAGTGGCTTTCTGAGCGGGGGATCGGTAAAAAGGCGGTAAACTACAAACTGCGGGACTGGGTCTTCAGCCGCCAGCGCTACTGGGGAGAACCGATACCGCTGGTGCACTGCGAAAAATGCGGTATTGTTCCATTAAATGAGTCTGATCTGCCGCTCACATTGCCGAAGGTTGAAAGCTACCAGCCAACCGGAACAGGGGAGAGTCCCCTTGCGAATATCACCGAATGGGTAAACACCGCCTGCCCCCGGTGCGGAGGAAGGGGAAAACGGGAAACCAATACCATGCCCCAATGGGCGGGTTCCTGCTGGTACTATCTGCGGTTTCTTGATCCCCATAACAGGAACGTGTTTGCTTCAAAAGAGCGTATCGATTACTGGATGCCTGTTGATCTCTATGTGGGCGGTGCGGAACACGCAGTACTTCATCTCCTGTATGCCCGTTTCTGGCACAAAGTGCTGTATGATCTGGGACTGGTGAACAGCATCGAACCGTTCCAGCGGCTCATCAATCAGGGGATGATAACCTCTTTCTCCTATCAGCGGAAGAACAAAACCCTTGTCCCCACCGATGAAGTTGAGGAGACCGAACCCGGTGTATACCGGGAGAAAGCCACCGGAGAAAAACTTGAGCGGGTGGTCGCTAAAATGTCGAAATCCCTCAAAAATGTCATCAATCCTGATGATGTTATCAGGGATTACGGCGCGGATTCGGTGCGGATGTACGAAATGTTCATGGGCCCCCTGGAGGTATCAAAACCCTGGAGTA
>JAISVD010000254.1 GCA_031271875.1 Spirochaetaceae bacterium
AAGCCCGCCGCCGGAAGTACCCGGTACGAGGTGGTGGTTCCCCTCAAGAGCTCCCTTCCCGCAGAACGCACTTCCGTCGCCGTTACCGCCGACATACAGAACGCCGCTTCCCTGACCGGAGAGGCTGTTATCTATGTTGTACGGCCAAAACCGGAGAATGAAATAATCGCTTCCGAGGAATTCCGCTGGACCAATGATATATTGAACTCCGAAGGGGCTGTCCTTCTGAACAGGGATGTTCCGATGTTCGGCTATTACAATGGCCGTCCCGTGGCGGAAGCGGTGTTTGATACCTCCGATCCCGCGCTGGATATAAGCGTCTCCGGAAATTCCATCGTTCTTACGGCTCTTTCGGACGGCACATGGGAGCCGGGCAGCTTGAGGATAACCGACATCGACGGTCATACCTTTGACGCAGGGCCCTTCTCCTTTGTGGCGGATTCGGAACCGCCGCTGTTGACCATTGCATCTCCGTCATCCGGAGGCGACTGGGTCCGTTCGGATGTGTTGATTGAAGGTTCCGCCAGGGATACCATTTCCGTGGCTTCCGTGGAGTATTCTCTGAACGGCGGCGAATGGCTGCCCCTCGCAGTTTCTTCCGATTCAGCGCAGGAGGTCTCCTTCTCCCAAACAGTAAGCCTTGAGGGAGTTGATGACGGTCTGGTTGTGCTTACGGTGCGCGCCTTCGATTCAGGGGGAAAATCCGCCGTTACCTCCCGGGTACTGAATAAGGATACCGTATCCCCTGCCGTTGTGGTAATCGTCCCCGCTGCGGATGACAGTATAAATGGTGAAACAACCATCGCGTTCCTTGTGGAGGATGCCGGAAAGCTCGTCTCCGCCGAATATCTGATACCCGGCGAAGAGGACTCTGTGGAAGAATCCGGTATTGCCCTTGAGTTGGGGTCTCTGATCACGACTGTGATCGGAACCGCCGAGCAGCCGCTTTCCCAGACAATGGCGTTCCGGTTTACCGATGCCGCCGGAAATGTGACCGTAAAGAATACCTGGGATTTCATTGTTGATGAGGAGGTGGATCTGCCGGTGGCGGAGATCCATCTTCCCGCCGAGGATGAGGTTCTCCGGTCGGATTTTGTCATATCCGGAATAGTGTATGATGATGATGGGCCCGCCCGGATATGGTACTCCATCGATGACGCCCCCTTCGTTCCCCTTGAGGAATACGGGTCGAGTTTTTCGATCCCCGTACCTCTCCAGAGTGTTACCGACAATGAGCACTATGTGACGGTGTACGCCGAGGATATCCATGGCGTTACGGGACACCATATCCGCAGGAATTTCCGCATATCCCTGGAGGAACCCAAAGGTCAGGTGGTAACTCCCCTGTTTGACCAGATAGTTAAGGGTATGGTATCCATTACCGGTGTTGCTTCGGACAAGAATGGTATCGCCAAAGTGCAGGTCTCCCTGGACAACGGGAATACCTTCAACGATGCGATGGGCGCCGAAGAGTGGGAGTATGTGTTTGACTCCCATGTCATCGAAGACGGCACCCATGTGGTGTTCATCAGGATATATGACAATTACAATACCGAAGGGCTGTATTCGAGTCTCATGAATATCGATAACACCGCTCCCGAGGTCTCCCTGAACCTTCCCATGGATGATACCCGTACTTCCGGGCCCCTTTTCGTCTCCGGTTTTACCAGCGACAATATCAGCCTTGAGCGTGTTTACCTGCGGATCAGAAACCTGAACCTCTCCCAGCCCCCCATCCCTGCCCATATCGAGGAGATCGAACTGCCTCTGGACGCGATAATAACGAAATCCCTGGACCTTTCGGTACTTCCTTCAGGTTTCTATAACGTCGAGGTAACGGGAGAGGACACCGGCGGAAACCTCACCCGGATATCACGCAATATCGAAATAAATAAAACCCTTGAGGACAGCCGTATCGAATTCCTGTACCCCCTGAACGGTGAACATGTTCAGGGTATGTTCAATGTATACGGACGGGTGGTCTCCGAAAAACCGATGTCCACGCTGCTCCTCTATGTTGATGGCGTTGATGTGGGTATCACGGAACCCTCCAGTACGGGCTACTTCAAGTTTACTGTTTCTCCCGAGCTTATCTCGTCGGGTTCCCACAATCTGGTGATACGGGGTCTCCTTGAAGGGGACAGGATCATCATTTCAGATGAGCGGTATCTGATATATTCGGCTGTGGGGCCGTGGCTTACGATAGACAATTTTGTGATGGGGGATTTCGCTATCGAACGTCCCTGGATCGAAGGAAGCGCCGGCTATTCGTTTACTGAAGCGGATCTTCTGGCCATGCGTTCGCGGGATACCTCAAAATTCGAGCGGGAGCAGCTCCAGGCAAAATCGATCGATCGGATCGAGGTCAGTTTTGATAACGGTAAAACATTCCGTTCCGCCGATTCCGGGCGGAAGTGGCGATTCCGTATCGAAAATCAGGATATGGCCGAAGGATACCACTTTCTTATTGTCCGGGCGATCATGAAGAACGGTGAGATGGCGGTGACCCGCTCGATTGTGCAGATCGACAAGACTATCCCTGCGATCAGGCTCATTTCGCCCGCCGAAGGCGGACGGTTTAATGACGGGATAATCTTTTCCGGGCTTTCCAGCGATGATGTTGACCTCAAGGATGTGAAGATCATCCTCCGTTCCGGGGATAAATCGTCATATGAAATTCCATCCTTCATTCAGGGGCTCTATCTGGATACCCACTTCTGGGGAGCGACCCTCTATGATATCGGCCTGGGACTTACCTTCTTTGACGATAACGTCAAGCTCCAGGTACAGTTTGGGCAGTTCACCAGTGAACAGCGTACCTGGATTCAGGAACTTCTGGGACATGATGTTACCAATATGCGATACGGCGGTAATGTCTTCGGAGCGAAACTCCTCGCCAACCTGGCGTACATACCCTTCTCCTACTTCCTCGGCCCCGACTGGTCCTGGCTGTCGGCCTCGGTTGCACTGGGCGCGAACTTTTCGCTCTTTACCGAGACCCAGAGCGGTAAGCCCCAGATGCTGTCGGCGGTGCTCGCGCAGATTGAGTTTCCACGGGTAACTATACCCAGACAGAAGATGTTCAGAACCTTCTCGTTCTATACGGAAGTACAGCTCTGGTTTATCCCAACCGATGTAGATTCGGCAAATGCAGAGATAACTTCACTCCTTCCCCATATCTCCGGCGGGATAAGGATAAATGTATTCTGAGTTTCTGCGGCGTGTTGACATGCGGCGTACTGACAGTTGTCATATGATGGGCAGTGCGCCGCTGTTTCATTTTATATTTTCAGCTATTATACAATATGATTTTTTCTTCTTGATTTCTATAATCTCACTTATTTGCATACCGCTGTTTTTTGTACTGGTTTCTATTTCTTCAATAGTATATTTTTTAAATCCATATTTTGTATACATTATTTTATTCAGATATTCTTTTGTATAGAGGACATTTAAAAATATTCCACCAGGTTTCAATATACGTTTTATTTCAGAAAATCCTTTTTCCAAATCATTCCAGAAGTATATCGTATTTACCGTATATACGGTATCAAATGTGTTTTGTGCAAATGATGTTTTACCTATATCTTCCAAAAGTAATTGTACTGTTCCGGTGATAATATGCTGTCTGTTTTTTAGTGAAACGCTCTTTAGCATATCATTTGAAATTTCTATACCATACATTTTTACCGGAATATGCTGCCTGAGTATTTTTCTGATTACATATCCATTCCCAAAACCAATATCCAGTACACTGGTATGGGGTTCCAATTTTATATTTTTTAATACAGCATTATATTGTTTTTGATTTATTATATTCATTATGTGTGTAGAGATTTTTCCGCCTGTTCCAGTTGGATTTCCAAAATTTTTTCCTACATATTTTATGAAACTGTTAAGCATAAGGCATTGTACTATAATACACCGGTTTTTATCAATCTGTGTTTTGATGCTTTTGAGTCTGTTTTACCTGAATGCTGAACGGCTGTTTTTATTATTTCTGCGTTTTCCTCTCTGTCACTGTTCTGGATTCACGCTCCTCATACTGGAGCCGGTAGAGTCCCGCGTACAGGCCGTTCTGCCCGATAAGTTCCCTGTGGTTTCCCGATTCCGCCAGAACGCCCCCGGAAAGTACCAGTATCTTGTCGGCGTTTTTTATCGTCGAAAGCCGGTGAGCGATGACCACCGATGTCCTGCCGGAAAGCACCTTCTGTATGCCGAGCTGGATGAGGTGTTCCGTTTCGGTATCGATTGAACTGGTGGCCTCATCGAGGATGACGATTGAGGGGTTGTGGGCGATTACCCGGGCAAAACTGATGAGCTGCCGCTGTCCCGAAGAGATATTCGTGGCGCCCTCGGCGAGCATCGTCTTGTAGCCGTCGGGGAGCCGGGATATGAACTCGTGGGCGTGGACGGAACGTGCGGCGGTTTCAACCTCTTCGTCGGAGAGCTCAAGGCCCAGCCTGATATTGTCCGCCACGGTTCCGGAGAAGAGAAACACATCCTGCAGCACCGGCAGAATGGAGCGGCGCGCTTCGTCAAGTTTCAGCTCCCTGATGGGGATACCGTCCAGCAGTATCTTCCCGGAATCGATATCCCACAGCCGGGTAAGTACGTTGATGATCGTTGTCTTTCCCGCCCCGGTATAACCGACAATAGCGGCCATCTCTCCGGGATTGACCGTAAAGCTCAATCCCTTGAGTATCTCCTCTCCCTTACGATACGAGAAACGCACATCATCAAAGGTTATATGCCCCCGGAGCAGACCCTTCACCTCAATGCTTCCGTTGTCGGGTATCTCTTCATCTGTATCAAGCAGGCGGAACACCCGCTCCCCTCCGGCCATGGCGGATTGCAGGAGGGTGTATTTTTCCGCGATATCCTGCACCGGGGAGAAGAACATCTGTACCAGGGTGATAAACGCGATAAGCACTCCAACCGACAGGGACATGTTGAGCGCCAGGGAACTCCCCACGGCAATAACAATGGCAATGGTCAGGTTGGCGAGAAAATCTATAGCCGGGCGGAAGGTTGCGAATACGTACATCTCCCCCAGATTGGCGTGCAGCAGTTCCCCATTCCGGGCGGAAAACTCCTCCCCGCTCCGCT
>JAISVD010000256.1 GCA_031271875.1 Spirochaetaceae bacterium
CCGCAAATTCCGTTCCCATTCAAACCATCGGTCAAGCAGAACCGATCCGGTACGGACGGTCTCCTTAGGCGGTTCCAGAGAGACGGATATGAGTTTTTTCATGTCGCTTTCGGAAAGAAAGCGCGAACAGAGTTCCATGAAATAGTCATAGCTGAAAGGAAGCGTCCCTCCCCCGGAAGCGGATTGATATATCCCCGGGAGCTGCGCCATCAGATAGTAGTAACTGCTCACTGGGCCGCTCCGTTCTCCGGAGAACCCCCTTCGCCAATCTCCTTTGCCGCCGCTTTGAGTATCTCGGTAATGCGGGGATTCAGATAGGAGGAAAAAAGTTCCGCCACAGCTTCCGCCGAGAAGTCATAGTAGGCCGCGCCGTTTTTGACGCCAACCCGGAATCCGGCTGAGAGGGAGTGGTCTGGTTTTATCTCCAGCCCCTTTGCCAGTTCATCTTTGAGGGCGCTTTTGAAGCCCGATTCAACGGCGGCGAGGTCTTTTTCAGACAGCAGGACCGATACGGAATCAGCGTCCTCCTCTTTGAACCAGTTTTTTATAACATCAGGGATAAGGGTTTTGAGGGTCGAGGGATCGAAAGCCTTTGCGGTTTCCGAAGCAACCAGCGCCGTAAGTTCGGCAACGATACTGTCTCTGAAGGAGATGATAAGATTACGGGCAGCCTGCCGGATTGATGCGATACCGGCCTTTTCGGCCCGGTCGTTTTCGGTTTTTGCTTTTGCCATGATATAGGCGGCGTTCTTTTCCGCCTCCTGAACGATCGCTGACGCTTTCTTTTCAGCCTCCGCAACAATGGCGGCGGCGGAGGTTTCAGCAGATTCAACGCCGTCCTTTTTGATTTTATCAATCAGTTCCTGTAGTTGAACGTCCATAGAACCCCTCACAATAAAATAGTACCGGAAGCGGTTAACTCCGGAATTTTGAAACCGCGCTGTCTGATAAGGTATAGGAGAAAGCCGTCATTCTTCTAACACTGAAGATAACGCCTCTTCTCAAAATTGCATGGTTTAAGAATATACTTATATAAAAAAAAAAGCAACCATAATAAAAAACTTCCGTGCTGCATCGAGTCGGTGCGGATCACCAGCTGAAACCGTATACGGTCAGCGCCTCAAGGACCTTCCCGGCGTGGAGAGTGCTGTCGGGGAATTCGGGCCTGTTGGGGGCGTCGGGGAACTGCTGAGTCTCAAGGCAGAAACCGCCGTGTTTTTCATAGGGGACTCCCAGTTTTCCGGTGATTCCGCCGAGGCCGTTACCGGTATAGAACTGGACTCCCGGCCGGTTTGTGGCGACAATCATGCGCCGGCCTGTTTCAGGTTCGTGGACGGTCGCGCAGACGGTGAGCTTGCCCGTGGTTCCGTTAATGACATAACACTCGTCATACCCTCCCCTGGTACGGGTGATATCCTGTCCGATGGTCTTTGCGGTACGGAAGTCCCAGGGGGTTCCCTCCACGGGAAGGAACTTTCCCGTGGGAATGTAGTCCCCGTCGGTTTCAACGACGGAATCGCAGTTGAGGGTAATCTCATGGTCCAGAACAGTGCTCCGCCCGGCCCCCCGGAGATTGAAATAGCTGTGGTTTGTCAGGTTGACAGGGGTGTCCCTGTCGGTTTTCGCACGGTAGTGCATTTCGATCTCGTTATGCTTGTTAAGCAGATAGGTCACTTCCATATTAAGGTTTCCCGGAAACCCCTGATCACCGTTTTCACTGAGCAGGGAGAACCTGATACCTGCGCCGTTCTTTGTTTCCACCGGTTTGGGTTCCCACAATCTGACATTATATCCCAGCCAGCCGCTGTGGAGGGTATGGTTCCCCAGATTTTTATCCAGAAAATAGTCTTTCCCGTTAAGATTGAACCGCGCGCTTCCGATTCTATTAGCAAAACGTCCCACGATTGCGCCGAAACAGGCGGAGGGGCATCGTATATAACCGTCAAGTGTAGAGAAGCCGAGGGTAATGTCGTCTTTCCGTCCGCAGCGGGAGGGAAGGATGATGCTTGTTATGGTACAGCCGAAATTGGTTACGGAAAAAGCCATATCGCTGTTGGAAATGGTAAAGAGGCGCACTTTTTCGCCGCCGGAGAGTACACCGAATGCGCGCTCTTTTATTTTCATGGGAAACCTCCTCAAAAACGCAGACAGTTCCATAATATACCGGAATTATAATATTGCATAGAGGGATAATACAGTATATAGTATGTTGCAGGAGATACGTTTGTGAACAGTATGTTTGACCGCCTCGGTTCGATACTCCGCTCATATCTCGATAATGATGGACAGGATATTTTTTCCAACGGAAAGTCCCAGGGCAGAAATCCGGACCCTGACTATCAGGCAGCTTATGACGAACTGAATGATTACCTGAATGACGAAGATGACCACAGTACCGCTTACGACCGCTTTACGGGCAGGGAACGGAAAGCGGGAAATACCCATCAGAAGGTTCCTCCCCGGCAGCCGAAAGAGACTGTTCCCAGGGACAGGGTGCCCACGGAGCTGTACCGGGATTTCATACGCCTGGGACTCAAACCCGGGGCCTCTCTGGAGCATTGCAAAAAAGCACATAAAAATCTGCTGAAACAACACCATCCGGACAAGCACGCAGGGAATCCCTTTGCGCTGAACCGGGCCACGGAGATGTCTTCGTCGATAAACGCCTCTTTTCAGCGTATTTCATACTGGTACAAAACGGGCAGTGTTGAATAACCTTAGCGTTTTTTATCAAAAATATGTGCCAGCCCTCACGTTCGTTTCATAAAAAATAATAGAAACATCCAAGTCATTTAAAAAGAGTGTTTTGAGGATTTTAAGTAAAATTTAAGAATGATTGAAGGTTGCATTTGTCAAAAAAACAATAACATTGCCCTTTTATCCGTTTTTAATTAACGAGATAAAAAATATCTCGGACATGCTTGGGCAGGTTCAATATCTCTGAAAATCGCTGATCATATACATCTTAAAAAAATTTATGAAACGAACGTGCCCACAGGTTGACCTTTTCTTTTAAACGATAGTATCATTATCTCCAATGAAACATAACAATATAGCTTCTTTATAGAACATATTTTTTTCGGTACCACAACCCCCATGGTTCCAAAATTATCCTGTCGGAAATAGCGGTTATATCAAACCGCAAACATTATGAAACCTTTCTTCACCATGTCAAGCACTTAACAGCATATTTCCCTTGTTTTTATCCTAATTCAGTATTATTTTCGTCCCCAAATATTCCCATAGACACTTTCAGAGTTCCCAAAAAGATAAAATACACTCCCCCAAATTCAAGGAATATGTTCCCGAACATATTTTACATGTCCGCAAGGAAAATTTACATATCCGTGAATATTTTTAAAACTCCCGCAGGGATTTTCAGCGTAACATCGCCGACGGAAATGCTGAAAGATCAAATCGCTGGTTTTGAAACGGCGTTGGCGACTTTTAACAATCCCAACCACGGCAAGGTGGACATGGCGAACAAGAATGGGGCGAAAAAAGCCCTTGTCAGTGCCTTGCGGACTTATGTGCAGGGTTTTATTGTTCGGAACCCCAAGGTTTCCTACATGCCCTCCCCTGGCGGATGCGATTCCCGCAGGAAAAGAAACCCACATAAACAGAACAACATTTGGCATTGTTATGATTGCCGGAAGGAATAGTAAGGAGGAATTAAGATGACGTATTATGAGCTTCACGTACAGGTATCGTATGGAGATGTAAAAAAAGGAACGGTAAAACTTTTTAAGCATGAAGGTACTGAAATGCCTGAAGATCGGAATGTAATGGATTACGGTGGGTGTGATTACAATCATTTCCATCAAACCTATGAAGATGCTGTTTCAGAGTATCGTAGAGAAGAGTCAGCATGGGTAGAACAGTCACGCTATTCTGGAAAGGTCTATATGGATTTTAACGATTATGTTTGTGGGACACATCAAAGCGTTTATAACTAAAGAAGTTGAGAGAATTAGGGAGATTTTCTGAGGATTGGTATTTTTGTCTCGAATAATGTTCTGTGTTTTGTTTCAATTTTTTGAATCACTGTTGGTATCCCACTGAAAATCGAGTTCCATGAATTCCAGCGGCGGGTTCCGCTGTGGACGGCGCATTCCGTTATGGGTACTGATTTCGTTTTCCAGGTCGGTTATGGCCGAGCGGGTTATCCAGGGTTCCGCAAAGGAGAGGATGGTTCCATCGGCGGAGAGATGAAAAGGAAGTTCCGGTTTGCCGGGATTGTCCAGAATCAGGGTATCCTGAGTCCGGGTATAGGCGATTTTTTCGGGGTTACGGACAAGCCGACTCCGGCCGGTGGTACAGGTGTAGGTATTTCCTGCGAGGCGCAGGAATTTGACGACCTCATATTCGTTTCCCTCATCCATAATGAAAGCGACAGTGTCAGGATCATATTCCATATCCGTCAGCCAGTAATGGATGCGGTACATATGGGTCGGGGTGAAATAGTACCCATGCGCCTCCCGGCTGTACCGGGGGGCCTCGATCATGATGGCGTTGGCGTTTCCCCCTGCCCGCCAGAACCCCGAAAGCGGTTCTCCCGATGACGGAGGGGTGTCCCGTACCAGAAAATCGAGGTAGAGTTCATTCTGTCCGATATAAACAGGGATCACGGAACTTTTCCTGCTGTCGGGATAGGTGACTGTCAGCGTCCCGGAGAGCATTCCATCTTCGCCGGGGGTATACTTCCAGGTATAACCGGAGAGTTCATCGTAATACCAGCCATACCATGTTTTGAGAACAAACGTCAGTTCCCCCGGAGAAGCGTCTCCGGTTCCGGCAAAGCGGATGATACGGGTTTTATTCTCCCATATCCCCTCAGCGGTCTGGCCTTCAAGGGGAAGCGGCCGGGCGAAAGGATATATATAAAGAAGAAAGATCAGAAAGATGGCACTGTTCCGTCCGTGTATGTCCATACAGTATCTTCTATCGGCGGGAAGCCGGGAATTCTTGAGTCTCAGGGATCGCCTGGAGCGGAAGGTATGTATGGGGACAGAGCTTTTACACTGCTATTTACATTCCGTCCCTGAATATGCGGATCATCTCCCCGGTGAGGCTGATCCCGTCATCTTCAAAAGATATCTCACCCCGCGGCATCCACCACGCTTCTGACAGTTCTCTGGTATCGAGGGTGATTGCGGGACTTCCGTCAAGTTCCGCGAAATAACCGAGCAGGAGGCTTCCCGAAAGTCCCCAGGGCTGGCTTTTGTAGTAGGTTATATGTTTTACCCTGAGTCCTGTCTCCTCAAACACTTCCCGTTCCACTGTTGATTCGGCGTTCTCCCCTATTTCGGTAAAACCCGCCAGGAGCGACTCCCGCCGGTATTCTCCGTGGGCGTATTTTGACAGAAGCAGCCTGTCCCCGTCGGTTACCGCCACAATGACCGCCGGGGATATTTTCGGATATATGACATTTCCGCAGGAGGGACACAGGAGCGCCCGTTCAGTGAGGCTCTTCTGCGACAGATGGCCGCACCTTCCGCAGAAACGGTTGTCCCGATACCAGACAGAGAGGTGGAAAGCGGTTATCCCCGCGAAGGCTGCGGTACGGGAAGAGCTGCCCCGCAGGCTGCGGACGGGTTCGAAGGAGAAACCTTTTGGGAGCGGCGCTCCGGTTTCAGCGAGAAAATAGTTGTCATCATCGATGGAAAAAAGGTAGGTGACCGGACAGGAACCTTCAGGAAACAGCGAATATGAGGGGAAAAAGGAACCCCCTTCGCTTCCCTTCGGGAGGCCGCTCCCTTTTTGGGATGGGGAGTATTGTACCGCCACCATATTCTCGCGGAACAGCATGACAACGCTCTCCTTTTGAGGCTGCTTTGGGGCGTATTCAGTGTGAAAAACGGAAGGGAATAGCTCCTGGATCAGTTTGAATATCCTCCTTACCGCCGGTATGGGATGCGATAAACCCAATAATAGTGTTCTGTCAATCCATAACGTTTTGCCATCGCCGAAGTCAGTATAGTTATACACCCCAGGAAATCTGTCAGCCCTGAGACGGGATGATCTCTGCGGCAAAAGCCTCGGCGGACGCCAGGTCTTCGGCGTTCGGACGGTCCCGGTGGACAAGCAGAAACCGCCCCGGGGACTGATACCGGACAGAAATGGTCATATTCACCGCCTCCAAAGAAGATTGGTTTTATACTATTAAATAGTACGCACTAAATGACAGACCGTCAACCGAAGGGGACAGAGCTCAGCACAAGCTTGAGCAAGAGCCGGAATCAGACATCCTGATTGACGAGGCAAAAATGGTTGTATACAATTAAATCGTATAATCGGCTTGTTCCGTATCCCGGACAGGTCATACGTAACGAGGAGGGATATCCTGTATGGATGTACCGAAACAGATACCGGCCCCCGGCGAACTGCTGAAGCTCGATAACCAACTCTGCTTTGCCTTGTATGTTTGCTCAAAGGAGATCATACGAAAATACCGCCCGCTCCTTAAACCCCTGGGACTCACCTATACCGGGTATATAACCATGCTCGCCCTCTGGGAGCGGGCGGATATCACAGTCAAGGAACTGGGGACAGAGCTGTATCTTGATTCCGGGACCCTTACGCCGGTGCTGAAAAAACTTGAAGCCGCCGGTTATGTAGAACGGATGCGGGGGACCGATAATGAACGCAATGTGTATATCAGGCTTACCGGGGAGGGACAGAGGTTGAAGGAACGGACAGCGGAAGTTCCGCTGAGGCTTCTGGAACTTACCGGCTGCGGGCTTAATGACAGCTCAAGGCTACTGCTTTCCCTCC
>JAISVD010000281.1 GCA_031271875.1 Spirochaetaceae bacterium
CGAAGAGACTAAAAAGGCCGGTAAACGGATGCAGCCCCGGCGGAGCGGCAGTTTTGGTTTCTGCTCATGGCTCGGGCTGCTGGATATCCTGATGCAATACTGCGATTTAGGGAAGCTGAAGCGCCGTCCCACCGAACTGTATATTGCTGTTACCGATATTATGGATAAAAAGAACCGCCCGGAGCATCTGAAGGCGTTCTGCAAATTTTTCAAAAACGAACAGTTCGGTAAACCACGGTACATATCCGGGGAGGAACTTGACTCGGACGAGAAACTCTATGCGTCCCTTATCGCCTCCTGCGCGATGCCCGGAATATATCCGGCGGTAATAATCGACGGAGTTCACTGCTATGACGGCGGACTCTGGGAGACTCATCCTATAAAGCCCCTCGCGGACTCGGGCTGTACGGATATACTGGTGGTGAGCCTCTATGACCGGGAACCTGCCAACGCTACGGCGTTCCGCGATGCAGGGTACACTGTTTTTCTTGTGCGTCCGGAAAAAAGTTTCGGCAATTTCCGGGAGGCGACAGTAGATTTCGACAGCAGCCATTTTGAGTATAAATGTACCCTCGGATATACCGACGCTCTTCCGGTGGTCAAATCAATGATGCAGCGTTTAAGGAAATAATCATTCATGGACAGTCTTTTTTCATCCCCCTGCTACCGATGGCCGGTTATCGATTTTATGGAAACAGAGGTGGTTGCGGTTGAACGGGCCGATTCAGGATGGCTTGTAACAACCGCGGATACTCTGTTCTATCCCGAAGGGGGCGGTCAGCCCGCCGATTGGGGCAGTATTATGTCTGTAAACAGCGGCGTCCGGTATGAGGCGCGTCCCTCCGGACATGAAGCGGCGTTGCTCATTCAGGGGGATTTTCCCCCTGACAGTGAACCCCCATTCGCTCAGGGGGACAGAGCTGCTCTTTCCCTGGACAGGGAGAGGCGGGTTCGTCATACTATTTGCCATACAGCGCAGCACCTGCTTTCGGCGGTACTGCTGGAGCTCTGGCAGGCTCCCACAGTGTCCATGCATCTGGGAGATTCCGGAAATACGGTTGATGCGGATATCAGTCATTTTACTGCGGAGATGGCGCGAAAAACGGAAGAAACCGTTCAGGCGGCCATAGAGGCGGACCTGCCGGTTATATCCCATATATGTCCGCCGGAGGACGCCGTCAATTTTCCCCTCCGGCGGGAATTGCCTCAGGGGGAGGATACTGTCCGGGTAGTGGAGATACAGGGAGTTGATTTTTCCCCCTGCTGCGGGACCCATCTTCCCTCTCTGGGGAAGATCGGGCTTCTGCGTATCTCCGGATGGGAAAAGTATAAGGGGAAAACACGGATCCATTTTAACGCGGGACACGACGCCTGGGCTTTTGACAGCGCCCTCAGGGACACTCTCGTGGAAGCAGCGTCGATTCTTGAGGTAAACCCTCCCGAACTCCCCGGCAGAATAACCGCTCTCAGGGATCATGCGGCGGAGCTCGAAAAAAAACTCAAGGCATTGTCCGCTCTCTGGGCCGAAGGGGAGGTCAGTGCCCTCGGCGAGGCCGCCTCAGAGCGGGCCGCTCCAGGGAGGGCTGTTGTTTCCCGCTCCTATGAAAAGTGCGATGCGGAACTGGTAACCCTTGCCGCGAAGGAGTGCTCCCTGAAACTGGGCGTACCTGCGGTTTTTTCGAGCGTTCCCTCGCTTACCCTCATCTGTACGGCCCCGAAAGGCAGCTCCCTTAACCTGAAGGAGCTGCTCCTTCCCGTTTTTTCCGCACACCAGGGCAGGGGAGGAGGCGGCCCTTCAATGGTACGCGGTGTATTTGACTCCCCGGAGGACCTTGAAAAGTGCCGCCTCGAATGTGCCGTGCCGTTTTAGGAAGCGCTGAATAAGTCTCGATAACATAATTCAGCGTTTAAAAATCCAGCTTCTGCAGAAGATTTAAAAGTTGATAGAGATCGAGCCAATTGCAAAAGTCGGTTACTTTTGCAATTTCCTCTACCAACATCCTTTTTCTATATGAGTTAAAACTTGCGAATAATTCGCCAATATAGATTGTTGTCTGTGGTCTACAATCGTAGCATTAAGTGATTGTATCCATCGGCTCAAATCATCATTACCTTTTAGTACCTCCTCATGTACTTTGCTTAAAATGACTATTTTTTCGTTTTCAATATTCATTCTGAAAAAATCCCAAAAAGTTGGAGCCATATCAAAAGGATAATAGTTTTTATAAGGCGTTATAAACGTATTAGTATCAACTATAAAAATCTTTTTATTCAAGTTTATCACTGTTCACCGCGCACTTCATTTACAAGGTTATCAAATGTCGATCTATTTGTATTAGTTAAGTGAAAAGCATCAGAAAACAATGTTCTTCCTTCACGCAAACTTGAATCCAATGCAAGCAAAAACCTATGATCAATTCTAATAGCATTTGTTTTATAAAAATCCCCGCCATTACTGTGCTTATTCTCATATAATTGTTTTGCCTGTGAAACAATCATGGTGTATTCATTATTTGAGATTAATTTGCTATCTAACGCACGTCGAGCGATAACGGTCTGACTGCATTTGAAATAAGACGCTAACATAACAATTTTTTTGTTTACATCTCCGCTCTCATTACTCCATTTTTGCCGAAATACCTGTAATGGAACAATAATTTCAGCTGCAACCGCATTACAAATAACTTCATTAGAGTTAATAAAATTGGCATCAGTTGGTCCAGCATTAAAGAAACTACTTGCACCTATTCCAATATGGACGAATTCGTGTAAAAGCGAAAACAATAAGCCTCCCTTAGAATCCGCTGAGTTGATAAAAATTAACGGGGAAAAATCATCAATCAGTGTAAAAGCTCTGAATTCCTCAATATTTAACTTGCGATGAGTATTTGCCCCAACGATTCCATTCAGCATTATTACAATACCGATAGAACTCATAGCGGTTCTAAGAATCTTAAATGAATAATCTACATTTTGCGAATTTTCATACCAAGTAACAGGTAGCGACAATACTTTCCTTATTGCCGAAACAATCTTTACAAGATCATCTTTACTATTTAAAGAACCTACAAAAGAAACTTTCTCACCTTGTGTGTTAATTACATATTCTCGCATCCATTCTTGTACATTTTCCATTTGCCTTACTGTATCTATCAAGTCACGGCTTGGGTTTTGCACCGCAATACTATCAACCGTTCGGTATTCTAAAATTTTTATTTTTTCGGTTGGGGGACTATTCAGAAAAAAATAGCCCATCGGGATATGAGTAGCCGCGCTAAACTTTTCAAGCTGATTGAAAGTTGGTTCTTTCTCACCGCTTTTCCACAATTCAAAATTAGCGCGGTTATTTTCGCTCAATGGTATAGTAGCGCCAACCCATTCCCAAATACTATTTGCTACTGTAACCATATTTCCTTTCACGAAAATACTCCCTTTTAAATATTATTGTAGT
>JAISVD010000057.1 GCA_031271875.1 Spirochaetaceae bacterium
TGGCTGTTCAATATAGAGCGGGCCGAAACCTGCTACCGGGCCGCCCTGACCTACTGGGATGAGGTGCTGCTCTGGGCGGAAAAGGCAAATCAGGGAAAGTTCCGTTTCCTCTTTCTTACGGATATACAGAACTGGGAGGATGAACGGGAGCGTATCGAAACGGGCAGGCTTGATTACGCAAAAATGCTGAACAGGGAACTGGGGCGTATAGAACAGGTGCGGACGGCGTTTCTTGCAATGGATGAAAATACCTATTAAAATACCCTCATGAATACGCGAAGCTTCACCATCTCCTATCCTGCGGCAGGGCCTGGGAATACCGATATATTTTTCCATGATTCCATTTATATTCCGGAGGATTCTCCCTGTACTCTCACCGTTACCGATGAACACATCGCTGATCTTTACAAGGCGGGTTTGTTCAAGATTCAGGATGAGGGGACGCTCGTGCTTCCGGCAGGAGAAAAATACAAGACCCCGGAGATGCTCGGCAGGATACTTGAAGCTGCCCTCGACAGAGGGCTTGGCCGGGACGGCGTTTTTACCGGGTTCGGCGGCGGGGTTATCTGCGATATGACCGCTTTCGCGGCTTCGGTGTACATGAGAGGCGCCGGGCTTGAGCTCGTTCCTACTACCCTGCTCGCAATGGTAGACGCGGCTGTGGGAGGAAAAACCGCCTGCGATTTCGGAGGGGCCAAGAACGCCGTGGGAACCTTCTATCCCGCTTCAAAGCTGCACATCTGCCCCGCTTTCATCGATACCCTCCCGGAAGCTGAATACCGCTCAGGGCTTGCGGAGGCAGTAAAGACGGCGATGCTCTACGATCCGGAGCTTTTCAGCCTGTTCAGGCGTGAAAAAGCCGCTGTCCTGGCGAGGGACAGAGCTGTTCTCGGGGGGATTATCCGCCGCTGCGTTGAACTGAAGGCGCAGGTCGTGGAGGAGGATTTTACCGAGAAAGGCAGGCGCATGGAACTGAATCTGGGGCATACCTTCGCCCACGCGCTGGAGAGCGCTGTGGGGCTGGGGGAGATAACCCACGGCGAAGCGGTCGCCTGGGGGATCGCCCGTGCCCTCGATCTGGGGATGCTGAAAGGGATCACCTCTCCCGGCTGGGCGGAGGAGGCCAAGACGCTCCTTGCGGAGTACGGCTGGTGTACCCTGCCGCAGCATCCAAGGATGCCGCATCCCGCAGCAGGAAAGTTGCCGCCCGGTTCCGCTCCGCAGACCAGTCTCAGGTTCATGAAAAGCGATAAGAAGCAACGGGGCGGAGCGGTACGGTTTGTGCTCCAGAGGGAAGCCGCGGTGACGGAAATTCTCCCGGCGGAGGATTCCGAGGTGCTTGAGGTGCTGAAATGACCGGCGGAGTAAATTCCGGCGGTTATTTTGATTGGGCCGCCAGCTCTGTCCCCGACAGGGATATCTGGCGGGAGGCGCTGGATATTTCCATGGAACACTTCGGGAACCCCTCAAGCATCCACCGGTATGGTATCGCTGCGGCGGATATCCTCGCAGAAGCGCGGCGGCGCTGCGCCGCAGCCCTGGGGGTTCCGGCGGAGTCTCTTTTTTTTACCTCCGGCGGTACGGAAGCGAACCATCTGCCCATCCTCTCGCTGTTGCAGCGCCCCGCTGCGGGCTCCATACTCATAAGCGCCATCGAGCACCCGGCTGTAAGAGAGCAGGCGCTGATGATGCGGAACCTCGGCTGGAAGGTGCATATTGTCCGGCCCGGACGTGACGGCATCATCACCCCCGAAGCGGTAACGGAGAACCTCACCGATGACACGGCGCTGGTGTGTATCATGGCGGTGAACAATGAAACCGGCGTTGTCCAGCCGATTTACAGGATCGCAGAGGCCATTACAGCCGCCTCCGCCGGACGGAAGCGGCCTAAGTTCCATGTGGATGCAGTGCAGGGTGTGGGAAAGATTCCGCTGGACTTCTCCTTTCCCGGAACCTGTTCCGCAGGTGTCGATACTTGCGGAATAGATTCCGCGGCGGTGAGCGCCCACAAGATACAGGGCCCCCGGGGTATCGGGCTGCTGTACATGCCCCGGAGACAGGAACCCTTTGTGCGGGGCGGCGGACAGGAGGGGGGAATCAGGAGCGGGACGGAAAACCTTTTCGGCGCCTGGGCGCTCTCCCGATGCCTTGAAAAGTACGCTTTTACCGGGAATGAACCCGCCCGGAATGGATTCCGGTCATCATACGAAGAAGCTCTCATCAGAATGGACGATTTCATCCGGTTTCTGGAAACCCTTCCCTGCGCCCGCATTATCCCCCAAACCCGCGGTTTGCAAACCCGTACACCGGAAAGCGGATCGCTTACAGAAGGGGGACTATCCTCCGGATTGCGGTTTTCTCCGTGGATTATACAGGTTTCCTTTGAGGGCATCCCCGGAGAGGTGCTGGTACGCTCTTTAAGTGAACGGGGAATATCCATCTCCACCGGCTCGGCGTGTTCCGCGAGGAAGCTGTCCCGCCCCGTGCTGGAGGCGATGAAGGTGCCGAAGCAGCAGGCACTGGAAGCGGTACGCATATCCTTCGGGCCGTTGACCCGGGAAGAGGATATGCAGGCCCTCCGGGGCGCTCTGGAGGAGACGGTAGGGATGTTTTCCCGCCATCGGTGATTTTTCTGGTTGAACGGAAAGATAGTAAGGAGATTGGCTCCGCCTCCAATTAA
>JAISVD010000166.1 GCA_031271875.1 Spirochaetaceae bacterium
CAGCCTTGAGGGCCTTGGCAAGTTCCTGGGTATCCACCTCCCGGAGTACCTTCTGGATGGCCCGGTCGTCGAGCATAACAATGTCCTCGAAAACGAACATCCGCTTCTTGATCTCCTCCGCGAGATCCGGATCCTCCTCCTCCAGGGATTCGATGATCGACTTTTCCGAAGAGCGGTCAACCAGGTTGAGTATCTCGACGATACTCTCGACACCGCCTGCGGCGGTGTAATCTTCACTGGAAAGGGTGGACAATTTTTTCTCAAGAACCCGCTCAACCTCGCGGAGAACGTCCGGTGAGGTTCTGTCCATGGTCGCGATACGGCGGGCAACTTCGCTCTGTATATCGTCGGGAAGGTTCTGAAGAATAACCGAAGCCTTGTTCGGTTCAAGATATGCGAGGATAAGGGCGATGGTCTGAGGGTGCTCCTGCTGGATAAAGTTCAGCAGGTGCGCCGGGTCGGTACGCCGGATAAAGTCGAAGGGGCGCACCTGGAGCGAACTGGTCAGCCGGTTGATGACATCGATGGCCTTCTGGCTTCCCAGAGATTTTTCCAGCAGTTCCCGGGCATAATCGATACCGCCGGTGGTTATAAAATTCTGGGCGGCCATCATCTCCTGAAATTCTTCGAGTATCGCATCCTTGAAATCGGATTCAACCGTTTCGAGCCGGGCGATTTCAAAGGTCAGCGTTTCTATCTCATCCTCCCGGAGATGCTTGAATATCTCCGAAGATATCTCCGACCCCAGGGATACGAGAAAGATCGCGGCCTTCTGGCGTCCGGAGAGATTCTTAATGTCTTTTCCTTTTTTCCCGCTGCCGCCGGAGGCCGCCGGGGTTTTTCCTTTCTGCTGCGTTGACATATTACTCCTCCATCAGCCAGGTACGGATAAGGAGGGCCACATCTTCAGGATGCTCTTTTGCCATGTTGATGGCGTTCTCCTGAAGTTCCAGCCGTTTCCGCTCCTCGACCGACATGGATACCTCCATTCCGGCCTGCTCCGCTTCCCAAAGGGGCTGCTCCCTCTCGATCTGGTGCTGCCTGAGGAGCTCCTCCTCCTTGAGCCGGCGGCGTCTCTCCAGTTCCCGGGTAATGACACGGAACACGATAAATGCGACCAGTATGATCGCGATTCCACCCAGAATAAGCAGTATTGTCCGCTGAGTCTGTTGGGCGCGCATATAAGCGGCGTCCTCCGTCGCAAACTGCGCGGTGCGGTCAAAACGGATATTCCGTACAGTCACCGAATCACCCCGGGACCTGTTAAAACCGATGGCATCCTGCACCAGCTCCTGGGCCTTTGCAATATCGGCGGGGTCAACGGGAATATACTCCCTGTCCATCGAACCGTTGGGAAGGAACACCATCCGTCCTGTTTCATTATATTTTATTTTCCACTCCCCATCAATATTGACCGAAACCGTCACACGATCAATCGAGGGACTTTTCTGCTCCCGGATCTGTCGTTCGTTAACCACTTCGTTCCGCCGCACAATCGACTGCTCCGAAAGACCATAGAGGTTGGACATATCGCCGTACACCGGAGGCGTCTGCCCGGTAGTACCGGCGGGCCCCTCGGGGTCAAAACCGGATCCCTGCCAGCGGGTGGTGGAGGTCTCCGAGGAAACCGTCAGGGTATCCTTGAATTCCGAATCATCGTAGGGGGTGTCCGGATTGTCCTCCCTGATCGTGATGGGGGAAAACTCCTTCGCATCGACATCTCTTTTTGACATATCCATATCGATCTTGATATTCAGGTCCCGGACCCGGTCGGCGGTAAAGATATTCTGCAGCGCTGTGAGTATACTGTTCCTGTACTGTTTTTCCATCAGCGCTATCAGCTGCTGCTCCTTTTCGACCAGTTTGACCCGGTCAAAATCGGCCAGATCTTCAAAGTTATTGATAACATTTCCCGATGAATCGGTTATGACAATATATTCGTCGGTGAGTCCCTCTACGGCAAAACGGACGAGCTTCTGTATGCCCTCTATTTTTTTACGGTTTGTGAGGATATCGCTGTTCGGCTTCTGGTAGATAACCACACTGGCGGTAACCGGGCTCTGATCCGCAAGGAAGGTGGTACGTTCCGGCATGGTAACCACCACATTCGCCCGGTCAACATCGTCGAGGGCTTCTATATGCTGGGTCAGCATCTGGGTTATGGATCGGCGGAGATTGACGTTCCGTTCAAAATCGGTAGTTGTCCACCGTTCGGTATCGAAGAGATTCCAGGGGTCCACATTTCCCGGCACCATATCTTCCCGCACCAGGATCGCCCGCATACGTCTCGCGTCCGCCGAAGTCGGGACAGTGATGATATTCGCGGAATTGATGCTCGGATTGATATTTTCCTGATTTATCCGGAACAATATCCTGTCACGCATCGCTTCATCGGTTATGGGCACATCAAAAAGCGGTACCGATGTGGGCGTCCCTGAAACGCGAAGGACAAGAATCAGCGCGACAACAGCGGCCACAACAATACCGATGAGTATCAGTTTCTGGACAAGCGTCCATTTTGACCACAGCGCCTTTATCTGGGTAAACAGTTTTTTTAGCCATTCATTCATGAATCCCCCTCCCTGCTGAACGACTCAATGGTAATACTTTTTATGAAACAGGGCATATTCCCCTGCTCCATTAACGGGTAGTGGTTATGTCATTCCAGCTTTTTACTACCCTGTCTATAACGGTCTGGGCTATATTGAGCGACAGGCTCGCTTCAGCCATGGCGATGGTAACATCATGCACATCCACGGAATCGGGATCGGTGATCAACTGCTGTGAGATCGCATCGGTGCGCTGCTGGGCGCCGTTCACCTTATCAAACGCCTCAAGCAGTGTCTGCTCAAAGCTGCCGGTTTCCGGCCTCGACAGGGAATCTATCATGTTGCTGCCCGAAACCATCCGGGAACGGGAAGAGACAACAGGCCCCGAACCGATATGGTTTACATTTGTGCGGATCAGTGAAAAGGAATCGCTATTCGAAATCATCTATTACCTCCCGATCTCCAGGGCCCGGCTGAACATATCCTTTGAACCCTGAATAACAGATGCGTTTGCTTCATAAGCCCTGCTTGCGGCGATCATATCAACCATTTCGTTGACGATATTCACGTTTGAATACTCCACATATCCGGCGTTGGGCCCTGACTGGATTGCGTCGGGATGGGTCGGATCGTATACAAGCCTTCCCGGGGCGGTATCTTTCTGTATCTCCCGGACCCGCACACCCTTTCCGGGCCCATTATCGAGGGAGTTGGGGAGGTACGCAGTACGCCAGTCAGGTCCCCTGTCGATGGGTTCAAAAACAACAGTGGATCTGCGGAAGGGTCCGCCTTCGGGGGTTCTCGTGGAGGAGGCATTGGCGATGTTATTGGAGATAACATCCGTCCGCAGCCTTTCGGCGCTCATTCCTGTTGCGGCTATATTGATACTGGTAAAAAGTCCCATACGTTACTTCCTTTATCCTTTATTTCAGCGCTGTCCGGGCCTGGGCAAATTCAAAACCCTGCAACTGTGTGAGAAGCTGATAATTCAGCTGTATCTTCAGCACATTCATGGCTTCCTGCTCGGCATCCACATTATTCCCATTTGCCTTGGAAGTGGTGGTGTAATCCAGTACCCGGCGGGGAGATATTTCCCGGTAATCGGTATACCCTTCGGTCTGTATGTGCCTGGGATCGGTCGTCTTCAGCACAAACGCATCCGCCGCACTTTTTTCCGAATCGAGCGCCTTTTTCAGCTCGCTTTCAAAGTTGACGGATGTCCGCTTGAAATTCGGAACCTCCGCGTTGGCGAGGTTATTGGCGGTCACCTGATACCTGAGGGTACTCACATCCATTGCCCGATGCAGTAAATCTACCGTTCTGGAAAAACTGTTCATAATTCGACTCCCCTACTATAATACATCGGCATAATATAATGCAGGTTTACCTTTTTTACAGGATATAACGGGACAGGTCCTGATCCTGTACAACATCCTTGAGCCGTTCATCCACATAAGCGGCGGTGATCTCGATGGTCTGACCCGAAAGCTCGCTTGCGTTGAAGGAGAGGTCTTCAAGCAGGGTCTCCATGATCGTATGAAGACGCCGGGCGCCGATATTTTCCATCCGGGAGTTAACCTCCGCCGCGAGGGTACTCATCCTGTCGATAGCCTCATCGGTAAAATGGATGGTCACGTTTTCCGTGGACATGAGGTCTGTATACTGACTGGTGAGGGCGTTTTTCGGCTCCAGAAGTATGCGCCTGAAATCTTCGGCATGGAGCGACTCCAGTTCCACCCGGAGCGGGAACCGTCCCTGGAGTTCCGGAATCAGGTCGCTCGGTTTGGAGACACTGAAGGCTCCGGCGGCGATAAACAGTATGTGGGTGGTGTCCACAACGCCGTATTTGGTATTTACCGTTGATCCCTCGACAATAGGGAGAATATCCCGCTGTACCCCCTCACGGGAAACATCCTGTCCGCCTCCCCGCTCCCCGCGGATGGCGATCTTGTCGATCTCATCGATAAAGATAATACCTATCTCCTGAACCCGTTTGCGGGCCTCGTCAGCGACCTTGTCGGGATCGGTCATTTTATCCAGATGCTCCGCGAGCAGTATCTCCCGTGCCTCCCGGATGGTCACATTCTTTTTCCGGCTCTTTCCCCCGGTGAACATGTTCGTGATCGCCGCCATGCTCGACTCAAGGTCTTCCATATTTCCTCCGGCAAAGATCTCCATGGCGGGCATCGGCTGGCGCCGCTGCACCTGCACCTCGACTATCCGTTCCTCGAGCCGGCCCTCCCTGAGCATGGCCCGGAATTTTTCCCTGGTCGAATTCATATCGCTTTTCACCGACGAGGAGTTCTGAGCTCCCACAGGGGCGCCCTCTTGGGTCCCCGATGAGTCGCCTTCCCGGACTGTATCCACAGCCGGATCACTCTGGAGGTGTATATTACCGATAGTGACGGAGCCGTCCCCTGATACCGGAAGGGACTGCACATTGGGAAAGGGCGGACGGAGAGGAGGCGTCTTGCCGCTTCCCGGCAGGAGCAGATCGAGGAGGGCCTCTTCAACCTGTTTTTCAGCCTCCCCTTTTATCTTCTCCTGCATTTCGGTCTTGACCATATTGAACCCCATGGCCATGAGATCCCGCACCATGGATTCCACATCCCGCCCGACATATCCGACTTCGGTATATTTTGTCGCCTCCACCTTGATAAAGGGCGCGCCGCACAGTTTTGCCAGGCGGCGGGCGATTTCGGTTTTCCCGACCCCGGTGGGGCCTATCATCAGTATGTTTTTTGGAGCTATCTCGTCGCGGACATCCTCCGGAAGCATGAGCCGCCGGGTACGGTTGCGCAGAGCGATGGCAACAGCGCGTTTGGCCTTGTTCTGCCCAATAATATAAATATCCAGCCGGGCAACTATCTCCCGGGGAGTCAATGCTTCAAGATTTTCCATTATCAGTCGAGCTCCTCTACAGTTATGGTTCCGTTTGTGTATATGCAGATATCTCCCGCAATCTGAAGACTCCGTCTGGCGATCTCGGCGGCTGAAAGATCTGAGCCGTCCATATACGCCAGCGCTGCGGAATAGGCATAATTTCCTCCGGAACCGATGGCAAGCACATCCTTTTCCGGCTCAATGACATCCCCGTTGCCGGAGATAAGCAGGGTTTTGCTTCGGTCAGCCACGAGCAGCAGCGCCTCAAGATGGCGCAGGGCTCTGTCGGTACGCCACTCCTTGGCAAGTTCAACGGCGGCACGGGTAAGGTCGCCGGCAAATTCCTTGATTCTCGCTTCAAATTTATCAAACAGGGTAAAAGCGTCGGCGGTGGCACCGGCAAAACCGGTAAGAACCCGCCCGTCATAGAGCCTCCTGACTTTACGGGCATTACCCTTCATGACGGTCTCGCCCATGGTTACCTGTCCGTCACCTGCCAGAGCAACCTTGCCGTTTCTGCGCACGGCAATGACAGTTGTACTGCGTATCCGGTTCTCTTCATTTTTTTTCACTCTCAACTCCTGTCAAACTGTCCTGAACAACTCTGTTCACTTCACTTTCCTCAAGGCCGCCGCCATGGGGGTGCGCCTGCCGATAAGTATCGATCAGCCGGGCCGTCGTAATATGGGTATAACGCTGGGTCGTTGAGATACTGGAATGTCCCAGCAGCTCCTGCACCACCCGCACATCCGCGCCGTTCGCTACCAAGGAAGTGGCAAAGGTGTGACGGAAAGCGTGGGGAGATAGAGGTTTCCCCTCTGCGGTTCTTCCGGCGTAACGCTCCACTATATACTGTATCCCCCGCACGGAAAGGGGAGCTCCCCGGCGGCTGACAAACAGGTTCCGTACATCCCTTTCAGCGGGGATATGCAGTTTCCGCAGAGGAAGGTATGCCCGCAGGGCAGCCTCCGCGTCGCCTGAAAAAAATATCCTGCGGAACTTTCCGCCCTTACCGGTTACTCCTGCGCCGGAAAGGTCCCGGGAGAGGGATTCCAGGGTCAGCCCCGCCGCTTCCGAGACGCGGCAGCCCGAAGAGTAGAGAACCTCAAAGAGGGCTCTGTCCCGTTCAGGCCAGAGGATTCCCGCGCTTTCCGGGAGGCCGCATATCTCGTCGGCCTCCTCCCGGAACATAAACCGCGGTATCTTCCTGGGAGCCTTGAGGGTTTTCAGCGACGCCGCAGGGTTATCGCCGATATATCCCATCCTGAGGCAGTAGCGGAAAAACGACCGTATCGACGCGATAAAGCGGTTGATACTCCCGGGGGAATATTTTTTCCCGCTCAGCCTGGAAATACACAACTGCATGTCCGCCAGGGTCACATCCCGGAGGTTTTCAATGTGCTCATCCAACAGGGAGAGGAACAGTTCCATGTCCCGGCGGTAGGCCGTAACGGTCCTCGCGGACATGTTTCTGATTCCGTATATCCAGGCGAGGAATTCCTCAGTCAGTTCCTTCATCGTCCCGCTCCGCCGTTTCAGCCCCCGCCTCCGTCTGGTCCGCCGTGTGCAGATAGTTGCACTCCGGATTGATACAGGACTTGTAGGCCCCGTGCTTCTTGTCGTATTTTTCCACAAGAAACTGTCCGCATTCGGGGCAGACGGCGTTTATGGGCTTGAAATGGCTGATAAAATCGCACTCCGGGTAGTTTGTGCAGCCGTAGAATTCCTTTCCCCGGCCCTTTGTCTTGCGGGCCACAATATCGCCGCCGCAGCCCGGACGGGGACATTTCGCGAGGGGGATGGAACGGGTGTTCCGGCACTCCGGGAACCCGGTACAGGCGAGGAAGAACCCGAACCGGCCCAGCTTTTTCACCATCGGCTTTCCGCAAAGCTCGCAGACCGTATCCGTCGGTTCATCCATCATACCCTTGAAACTTTCAAGGGTATCCATCACCTCGTCCACCCGGTTCTTGAAGGGGTGAAAAAAATCCCCTATCAGCGAGGGCCACTCCACGTGGTCCTCCTCGACCTCATCCAACTGGTTTTCCAGGTTCGCGGTAAAGTTCACATCCACCACCGCGGGGAAGTATTCCACCAGGATATCGTTTATCATCCTCCCCAGCTGGGTCGGCACAAGCTGCTTGTTGCTCCGGGTCACATAATAGCGATCCAGCAGCACCGAAATAATCGGCGCGTAGGTTGAAGGACGTCCGATCCCCCGCTCCTCCAGGGTCTTGACGATTGAGGCGTCGGTAAACCGGGCGGGCCCCTGAGTAAAATGCTGCTCGGGGTAGAATTTCAGCGGTTCCAGAGTCTCTCCGATCTTGAGGACGGGAAGAACCACATCCTTCTCCTCCTTGGAGGAGAGGGTCTTTATGACCCGGTAGAAACCCTTTTCTATCACCCTGGTCGCGGAGAGCCGGAAAAGCGCTTCCCCGGCCTTTATGTCAACGCTGGTGGTACGGCTGCGGGCGTTGTTCATCTGGCTTGAGACAAACCGTTCCCATATTATCGAATAGAGCCGGAGCTGATCCCGGCTGAGATACTCCTTCACATAATCGGGGGTATAGGAAACAAAGGTAGGCCGGATCGCCTCGTGGGCGTCCTGCGCTTTTTTCTCCACCGAATATTCGATAGCCGCAGCGGGCAGCTCCGCGGGATAGTTTTCGCCTATCCACTGGCGGACCTCGGCCAGCGCGGACTGGGAGATGCGTACCGAGTCGGTACGCATATACGTGATAAGTCCCACCCGGGTGGAACCGATATTGATACCCTCATAGAGCTGCTGGGCGATCTGCATGGTCTTCTTGGAGGTAAACCCGAGCCTGTTCGCGGCAACCTGCTGGAGCTTTGAGGTAGTGAAGGCAGGTTTGGGGCGTATGGTTTTTTCTGCGGTTTTGATATCGCTGACTTCACAGGGAGCGTTCTGTATCTCGTCGATAATCAGCTGAACATCGGCCTTTGAGGAGAGGGAGGGCTTTTTCCCCTGATACTGGCCAAGCTGTGCGGGAAACTGGGAGTGTCCCGTGCGAAAATCCGCATCCAGAGTCAAGTACTCTTCGGGGATGACCT
>JAISVD010000202.1 GCA_031271875.1 Spirochaetaceae bacterium
TGATCCGTGAGAATATAGGGGTTCTCCGGGTCGATGCGGGCCTCTTCAGGTGGGCGCTCGAAAAAATATTCCGGGTGGGAGATGATGAATTGATCCAGCGGAGAGGATGAGGCGATAAAGACCGCCGCCGAAGTGGTCTGCCTCCGTCCCGCGCGCCCCGCCTGCTGCCAGAAGGAGGCGAAGGAGCCGGGAAAGCCTGTTATCACCGAAGCGTCCAGTCCGCCGATATCGATGCCCAGCTCCAGAGCATTGGTGGAAACCACTCCCATGATATCGCCGTTTCTCAGGCCCTGCTCGATCTGCCGCCGCTCCCCCGACAGCAGTCCTCCCCGGTAGGGTTCCACCCTGACGCGGCTGTTTTCGGTATACGCATTCCGCAGGGATTCATTGATATATGAGGCTATCACCTCGGTCCGTATCCGGGAGTGGGCGAAAAGGATGGTCTTTACCCGCTCCTGCAGGAACGCGAGGGCCCAGCGCTGTCCCTCGTTCATGACGCTCCGCCTGATACCCTGCACTGCGTCCACCAGCGGCGGGTTGTAGAGGATAACCGTCTTCTCCCCCGAGGGCGCGCCGTTATTGTCTATGAGCTTTACCGGTGTGCCGGTAATCTGTTCCGCCAGCTCCGCGGGGTTTCCGATGGTGGCGGAACAGAGGATGAAAACCGGTTCCGTCCCGTAAAACGAGGCGATCCTGCGGATACGCCGTATCAGGTTCGCTATATGGCTGCCGAAGACCCCGCGATAACTGTGCATCTCATCGATGACGATATATTTCAGCCCGCTGAAGAATTTGAGCCACTTCGGGTGGTTCGGCAATATCCCCGAATGAAGCATGTCCGGGTTGGATATGATGATACGCCCGTTCTCCCGTGCGTCCCGTCGCAGTGTCTGGGGCGTGTCCCCGTCGTAGGTACAGACCCGGACGGGAAGGGGACAGAGCTGCTCAGGGAACTGCTCGAACCGCTCCCCGGCGTCCGCCGTAGCGAAGACGATCTCGTTCAGCGCCGACTGCTGATCCTGGGAGAGGGCCTTTGTGGGAAAGAGGTAGAGCGCACGGGCCTTCGGTTCATCAAGAAGGGCCTGCATTACCGGAAGATTATAGCAGAGGGTTTTCCCCGATGCGGTCGGGGTTACGATGACCGTATTGTTCCCGCCCCGGACCGACTCCCAGGCTTCCGCCTGATGGGAGTAGAGGGAGTGTATGCCGTGACGGCCCAGAGCCGCTTTCAGTTCGGGGTGCAGAGAGTCCGGCAGGGGCACGGAAACCCCCTCCCTGGCCGGTATGGTACGCATATATGTTATGTATGGAGAAAAACTTCCCGATGCCGCAATTTTTTCGTACACTTTTTCCGATTTTGCGTTTGAGAATTCCTGCATTGTGATTTATACTATACAAACAAGGAGTGCATCGTGTCCAGAGTATTATCAATTATTTTGGGAGGAGGCAAGGGTACGCGTCTCTATCCCCTCACGAAAGAGCGTTCAAAACCGGCGGTTCCCTTCGGCGGCAAACACAGGATTGTCGATATTCCGATCTCAAACTGTATCAACTCGGGGTTCAAGCAGATATATATCCTGACCCAGTTCAATTCGGCGTCCCTTCATATGCATATTGCCAGGGGATATAATTTTGACAGCTTCTCTCAAGGGTTTGTCGAGATACTGGCCGCTGAGCAGACCTTTGACCATTCAGGGTGGTATGAAGGAACCGCCGATGCGGTGCGTAAAAATTTTATGCACTTCAAAACACAGGATCCGACCCATTATATTATCCTCTCCGGGGACCAGCTCTACCGGATGGACCTCCGGGAGTTTCTCAACAAACATGAGGAATCAGGGGCCGATATCACCATCGCCACCACGGCGGTCACACGGGCGGACGCTTCCGGCTTCGGTATTATGAAGGTGAACTCTAAAAACCGTATCACCGAGTTCATGGAAAAACCTGCGCCGACTCTGGATATTTCGGACTGGAGAATACCCGAGAAATCCCGTGCCCCTGAGACAACCATAGGAAAGGATTTTCTCGCCTCCATGGGTATCTACATCTTCAACGCCGATGTAATGGAGGAGGTTCTGGACAACGAAATGACCGATTTTGGAAAGCAGATTATCCCCATGGCGATAAAGGACAAGAAGGTCAACTCCTACATCTATGACGGGTACTGGGAGGATATCGGAACGATCCGCAGCTTCTACGATGCAAACCTTGATCTGACAAAAATCGCGCCGAAATTCAACTTTTACGATGAAAACAATCCTATCTACACCCACGGCCGTAACCTGCCCCCCTCAAAGATGAACAAGGCGGTTATAGACCAGGGGATTACGAGCGAAGGATGCGTTATCACCAATGCAGAGCTCAAGAATTCCATTATCGGTCTGCGGGCGGTCATCGAATCGGGAACCTTCTGCGACGGCGTTATCTGTATGGGTTCCGACCATTACGAGACCGATACGCAGAAGGCGGACAACGCCGCAAAGGGTATCCCCAACATCGGTATTGGACAGAACTGCACAATCAAAAATGCCATTATCGATAAAAATGCCCGTATAGGAGACAACTGTTCCATAGGTATGGGTAAGATACCCGCCGATGGGGAATACGAAAACTACTATGTTGTTGACGGGATAATCGTCATCCCGAAAAAGGCTGTCATTTACAGCGGCAGCGTATTCTGATACGCCCTGCCTGAAAAAAAACGGAAGCGGGTAGTGTCCCGCTTCCGTTTTTTATGAGTCCTCAGAACGGGCTGGCCGTTCTCTTTATTTCAGTTAATCCCCCGCACAAAGGCATCGGAAAATCCGTGGTTCCGGAACCGATCCAAGACTGTGCCGTATTCGTCCTTTGACAGCGGTCCCAC
>JAISVD010000230.1 GCA_031271875.1 Spirochaetaceae bacterium
CCCTTCAACGAATATGCGCAGAAAGTCTGTGACCGGCTGAAAGAGGCAGGGCTGAGGGCTGAGGCGGATATCGGCGCCGACCGGATGAACGCCAAGATACGCACCGCCCAGAATTTCCGCATCCCCTATATGCTGGTGGTGGGACAGCAGGAAGCTGACACGGATTCCGCCGCGGTGCGCTTCCGGGACGGCAGAAAGGAGACGATGAAGTTGGATGATTTCATTGCGTATATAAAGGAAAAGATAGCTTCCAGAAGTATTGAAATCTGACGGATGGAAAGGGAGTTTTACCTATTCGGTCAGGGGTGATAGTAAACGATGCGGTATTCGCCGAATGGGGTAAACCCCGCGTTCCTGTATGAATTCCGGGCGGCCGCATTCCCCTTTTTCACAAAGAGGCAGGCGCCCTTTTCCCGCTCCGCCGACAGTTCCGCTATATGCTGTACCAGCCGCCGGGCGAGTCCCCTGCTTCTCCATTGGGGCACTGTATACACCCCCCCGATCTGGACCCAATTGATCCCTTCGGCATTGATCGCCGCTTTCGCAACCGGTGTCATGCCGTTCCGGTATACCGCAACTGTACGGGTCAGGAGAGTCTGCCGGAGTCCCGCCATGCACTGGCTGGAGGAAAACATGCTCTCATCAGGCAGTACTTCCTCCTTTTCATAGGCTTCCTGGAGGGGAAAGAGCGCCTCCGCGTCGGCCCTGTCCGCATGGCATAAAAGAAGGTCCCTTATATCTTCATGTATCGCTGCGATTCTGACGTTCTTCCGATCAAACCCGAAGAGGTCATAATCGATAACCTGCAATGGTTCTTCCCTAAAAATGTCTCTGAAGAACATCGTCCCTTCCGTCTCTCCCATGATGCACTGGACAACCCTGTTCTTCAGCACCGGACAGATGAGTTTTTCCAGCTCAAGCCGATAATCCGCATTTTCATCACACGGGGGGAAGCGGATGCAGTGGAGAAGCAGCCCCGGCGAGATCATGAATACGCCCAGTACCGAGGAGTCTTCCCTGTTGTAAACCATCCAGAACTGGCTTTGGGAAGCCGATACGGTGAGATTTTTCCCGCCCCTGAGAATGCACTCCGACAGGTTTACGCAGTATTGTTCTCTGGGAGTAAGAAATGCCATGATCCTGGGGATATCTTTTTCAGTTATGCAGGCGAGATCGATGCTTCCGTTCATTTTAAGCCTCCTGCAAGGGGAAATATTCCCTGGGGATAAAAATCCCCGGCGATGGCGCCGAAGGCGGCCTGAAATGAAAACGGAGAGTAACTGTACGCGGCGATGATCGTATCGGGCCATTCAAGGTTCAGAATGAATACCGGGGAAAGCACCGAAATAACGATCACTTTTTTGTTAAGGTTCCGCAGCCTGTTGAGGATTGCGAGGCTTTCCCTGTTGGTTACACAGAATATGATGGTATCGCAGGAGCGAGCCCTTTCGGTTATGGTCCGGACTGCGTAATCCGCTTCACCCTGCCGGGGCTGGTAACTGAGGCGGACCATCTCCGCCAGGGGAAATCTCTTCCTGCCATACCGGAAAAAATCGGAGAACTGTCCGGCAAGCAGCACCTTCTCCTCCTCCCCTACGGGGAGCTCCCCCTCCCGAAAGAGGGTTATGGAGCGGCACGCCTGTTCCAGAAAAAACGCATCCCCCCCCGGCGCCGGGATGCGGCCTGCGATGTCCGCCGGATCGGGGAAAAGGGGAGGGGCGTTTTCACGTTTAAGATATACGAGTTTATAATAGATCACCCGCCGGGCGGCGTTCACCACCGCTGTACGGAATGATTCATCGTTTTGCATAAGGCTGATATTGCTGCGCCACACCGCATCATTCAGTCCGGGGGTTGTCGAAGATATGATGATATCGTTCCCCGCCTGGATGGCGAAGGCGACGGCGCTTGAAAAACTGCCGGTGTAGGTAGTCGCTCCGTTCATCATCATATCATCGGTTATGATAAGTCCCTCAAAGCCCATCTGTTCCCGCAGTATATTCCGGAGGAAATAGGCTGAAAGCGAGGCGGGTTCACCTTTTTCCGTAATGTTGGGAAAACTGATATGCCCGGACATGATCGCCGGGAGCTTTTCTTTTATGAGATACCTGAAGGGTACGAGCTCCCGTGCATTCAGGGTCTGTTCGTCTATTTCAATAACCGGGAGTCCTCCGTGGGAGTCTATACCTGTGTCCCCATGTCCGGGAAAATGTTTTGCCGTGGGCAGTACGCCGGCCGCCATGGTTCCCGCCGCGAAGGATGCCCCCAGAATGCCCGCCGCGTCCGGGTCCTCCCCAAAGGAGCGGGGGCCTATGACGGTTGATTCGGGGTCGGTATACAGGTCTACCGTGGGGGCAAAGTTCATGTTGATCCCCAGCACCCGCAGTTCCCTGGCGATATAATAGCCGGAATAGTATGCGTCCGAAGGCAGCCCCGATGCTCCTATGGCGAGGTTCCCCGGGGTGTCCGTGGTGGTGCCCTTCACATGCCGTATCCAGCCGCCCTCCTGGTCGGTCGCCACAAAGAGGGGTATCCTGAAACGGTTTTGCTGGGCCTTCTCCTGGAGAAAACGCACCGAGTTCGCTACATCCGTAATGTTGTCGGTGTTCCATCCGAATACCTTGACGCTCCCGAGGCTCCTTCTGGAGACCCAGTCGGTAACCAGCGGCGACGGTTCCCGTCCGGCCCAGCCGAACATCAGTATCTGGGCGAGGAGTTCCTCGTCGCTCATCCTGTTTACCAGTTCATCCGCAAGTATATCATCCGGAAGGTCGCTCCAGAAATCGGGAGAGGCTGGTATACCCTCCGTTTCCCTTATTGCGGAATTTATTTCTCCATCCTCCACAGATACCGTCTTCTGGATATCTCCGGAATCACGCTGTCCCCCGCCGTGGAGCAGCAGGGCAGGCAGGGAGAGAAGGGAAATGAGCAGTAATATCGGGCGGCGGAAGGATTTCATCTCCGGCTGTTCCTTTTCCATAATGTAGGATAGGAGGACAGCATTGTCAACACGCACTGCCAGCAGGAAAGAAGTCTGTTGTGTTCCCTTACCTTGACACATTTTTTCAAAACAATTAGATTAACTATCGTCCATCGGTTGAACACGATAACAAATGTATAAAGCTGTAGAAAATGCCGGTGTGTTTTTTACGCGAGAGTGGTGAAATTGGCAGACACGCCAGACTTAGGATCTGGTGCCTCAGGCGTAAGGGTTCAAGTCCCTTCTCTCGCAAAAAAGGGGCTGTCTTCAAAATTTGAAAATTTTTTGAGGACAGCCCCTTTTTTATTCTGGGGACTTGAACCGAAGTTGGCGATGAGCGAATGTGAGGCTGACTCATGGGGTGATTTTGAAACTTGTTGTTTAGAGGTAATAATAAAATATGCAAATGAAGATATTCTTATATTGGCGTATAATGATACATTTAAAAAACCTGCTGCTCTGGTAAAAAACTATCATCAGGTAAAAGAAAAAACTGAGGATAATCAAAAGGATTGCAATTCAATTATTTCAGTAATATAAAACTTTGCTTAACAGCACTTTGTATACTGATCTTAGTTTATTCCGACCTGCCAAGATTTTCCAGAATTTCGTGATACCGTTTTGTCGCCAGCGCACTTGGTTCTCCCTTTTTGCAAAAGGAAAGCCCCGCGAGTTTCGGTACAACCCGTTCGACCACAATCTGTCCGTTGACCATTTTGGACTCCAGCATTTTCAGGGCTTCGAGAAACCGTTTGTCCCCCTTTGCCCGGTCATAAAATGACAGAACATACACATACAGAAAAAGATTGTAGTTACGGAAGGGATATTCAACCTGCATGAATAAGGTGCCGATTCCGTAGAGACACGGCCCTATCGGCTTTCTGGTCGTCCAGTGATCCAGCAGGAACTCCACGGCCCTGTCCAGCGAAGGTTCCCTGTTAAGGTATCTGCTGAAACGGAACGCATCCAGCGCTATCAGTGTCGGGTACGGGTTTGAATGCTCTGTTTCCGGGCCCCGTCCAAAGCTGAATTTATTGCACCGCAGGCCCCCATCGGTATACCGGATATCCAGAAGATACTGCAAGGTTTTCTCTATTCTGGGATCCGAAGCATATCCCATACGGCACAATAGGTCTGCGGCGTGGGCTGTATGGCACGGATACATAGCGCCCTTTGGATACAGTTTGAACCGTCCATCCTCCTGCCATGTACTGAAGAACAGTTCCGCCGCTTCCCGGAGTAGCGGATTGGAGGATTCTACTCCTAACTCCAGCAGAAAAAGGACGCTTTCCAGTGTTGAGAACGGCGCGCCCTTGAGCAGGCGTTTATCCGGTGTGGCCCAGAGATCGGCTCCGTTGTCATGCCTGTGGGAGAGGATCGCTTCAACATCCGGTATATACTGCTTCTCAACGGCCATTCTCTGTACCTCCGTGGGGTTATTATATACTATTACATTTATTGCTGTTGTTTTTATGCGGTAAGACAAAACTGCAAAAAAATGTGTATTTGAAACAGTCAGTATGTTGACACACAGTGTCAACACATTTGGTATATTATAGAAAAGATGCGTATAAATAACAAAGGGGGCGCCTATCCATACCGCCCAATTTAGATGAAGGGGTTACACATGGAACTAATGGTAAGAAAATATACCCAAGATGATTTGAATGAGATGATTGCGATCTGGAACAGTGTTGTTGAAGGGGGAGTATCTTTCCCCCAGGATGAACCTCTGGACAACACAGCGGCGGAATCTTTTTTTGCCGGACAGTCATACACCGGAGTCGCTGATGATACCGGTGAAATTGTAGGGCTTTACATAGTTCATCCGAATAACATCGGACGCTGCGGACATATCGCGAACGCTTCTTACGCTGTGAAGGAGGGGCGTCGGGGGAAACATATCGGCGAACGTCTTGTGAAACATTCACTGGAAACAGCATCCTCACTGTCATTCAGAATCTTGCAGTTTAACGCTGTAGTGGCTTCAAATAAAGGGGCTATTCATCTATACCGGAAACTGGGGTTTATTCCGCTGGGAACGATTCCCGGCGGTTTCAGGATGGACAACGGGGTTTATGCGGATATAATACCTTTTTATATAACCCTGCCAGCCAGCCGTTAATTCCAGTTGATAGATTTCAGATGGTCGAGGTACAAAAAGCCTTATTTTATCTGCAAAAACAGGAGAAATAATACGAAAAAAACGTATCATGTGGGGCATGTATTTATTATATCGTTTAAAATCTGAATATCACTTTTAGACACATAATTGGTACACTCTTCAGTGTAAAACTTATTTTTGTCATCCATTGCTATATAGGCAAATAAATTTGCCGTCTCTTCAGAATCTTTTGTGTTTTCGAGAAGCTCTTTATTTACGATATGCCCAAGCTCGTGGGCAATAAGAATTCGTTTATATTTTTCATCATAATGAGCGTTGTAATAAATGATAGCTCCAGAAGGATGATGCCTGGTAGTCGCTCTTCTTTTAAGGTTTACTGGCTCAAGTATGATAGAATAAAGCCGAATAGTTCTGCTTGCCAAAAAACCTCTTAATTTATCCGGTTCAATTCCATTGTCATCCAGTTTTTTGAGGAATTTTGTCATTCTTTTATCGTTTACCATATCCTCAATAGTGGTGACCAAATGAGAAAGATATTTGGTTTTGATTGCAGGTTTTATAACTTCACTAAAAAAAGAAGTATACTGTTCTATTGCTTTGGAGGATAAATTCCAGTCATTGGATATTTTTCTCGAAATGATGTGATCCATAATTTATATTAAAAATCTCCATTTCCCATTAAGAAATATCTCCAGTTCATCGCTGTATTCATCATCAAGAGATAAGACTTCAATTGTATTGGAAGTATCAAGAACATGCATACATTTCCTGAGCAGTTGAATACGATCAGCTTTATCCTCTATATCGTTTTTTGAAAAAACAGCTTCAACTTGCTCTTTCTTTAATGAAAGAAATAAGTCCTCTACAATATTATCAACTCTTTTTGAAACTTCTGTAATGTTCATAGCCTTCACCATCCTCCTATGGGCTATTAACAGCAAATTACCATTTTGACAGTAAATCCCCATCAATCGCTCTCTGTTACGAATTATAACATAGATTGGATTATTTACAACCCTGTTTTTATATCTTAAAAAGAACTAAAAGAATATATTTTATTCTTTTAGTTTATGTTATTCATTATCGTCTTCTGAATCACCGTCATCATTTTCATCAACAATGACGACAGAATCGGGAACTTCCTTTACAGCCATACTCTGATGATATTGTTCGGCAAGCATGGTTTTGGTAAACTGTGCAGACGGTTCTAATTCATATACAAGATCTTCCAGTTCGTCAATAGTCAGTTTGAAAAACTCTTTTCGCAGATTAATTTTATTTACCCGCTTTTCGTTGAGCCGTTTATGTAGTTTGGTTTCAAGTTCCGATGCGTTTTCAGAAAAAATGAGACAGTGAATATCAAACCTAAAAGGCACAGACGCATCACCAAGTTCATCTACTCTGTCTTCGGGTACAGAGCGGCGTGTCATACCAACTTTGAAGACAGTCTCACCAAAAGAACCCAAATTACTTATGATATAAATATACCCGGCTTGCCCATGCTCCAGTTTGATAATTTCCGCTTTCTTGAATTCAACATTGTCAAGCTGGGACTGAACTTTTGTAAGGCGCTCTTGCAGCTGTTTTATTAATGCCGCATCATTGACATTATTAAGTTGATTTTGAACGGCAAGGATTTCATTTTTATACTTTTCTTCTTCTTGTTCTACTTTTTTACGCTCCGCCTCAAGCTGCTTGCGTTCTGCCGTTTCTTGACGCATTTTCTCACGAATCGCTTTTTGCTCTTCTCGGATGCGTTCTTTTTGTATGTAATATTCGTACTCGATTTTAACAGCTTCTGTGAATAAATATTCAATTTCACCGATAAATCTTGTTATTGTCGGGGCCATGTTCTGATTTCCATCAGTGGCAATTTTTTGATATTTTGCAGTCATTGATTTAATATCTTTTATTGCCTTATCAAGCTTGGAAAATTTTAAATTGAAAAGTATATTTTGCAATTCCGATTCAAGGACAATTACCATGAGCTTGTATATAGCCATGTTTGTTTTTGTTGTATAGCGCCCTTCGTATTTGGCAAGAAGCTCTTTAATCACTTTTTCATTCAGATTATAGCGTTTTCGAAGCTCACGGACATCCATAAAATTGAGTTTTAATTTTACTGTTGTTTCAAGCAACTCATCGGCTTCATCTGTAGATTCGCTCAGAATACCTTTTGGTGTTTCATAATCATAAAAATACCGATTGATTGAATATTGAAGGCTCTTAAACGCTGTCTGAACCTTTAACAGTTTCTTTGCGTATGACTCCGTTGACTTTTTAGTTTTTTGTTGTTCGGCTTCGGCATCCATAAGTGCATTTTTTTCTCAACAATAAAGGATTCAATTCGGATTGTTTTTCATTAAGTTGATCGGTTATTTCTTCAAAGGCTTTCTTTTTAGCTGCTTCCGCAATCTCATTGAATAATTTTTCTCTGGTACTTTTTATTTCCTCATACATAGCAGCTTGTTCTCGACGATTATTTGTTAGACGTTCAATGTCGTCCTGCAAATTTTTCGCTTCCAATTCAAGATTGATAATCCGATTACAGTCAATGCAGAAACCTTTATCATTAACTTTGTGAAAAAGTCCGCCTTTTCCACAACGCTGACACTTTACCATTTTTTGCTCCTCATTTATTTATTTTGATACTTTATGGACCTGTCTTTGATTAGTTTATGTTTCCCATTCCAGTGATATACCTATCTAGGTTGGATCTTTAATTATAGCAATGACCGCTAACCTCTTTTTATTACATATTATAGTTGCAATTTCCTATGGGCGCTGACGGGATCGAACCGCCGACATTCTGGTTGTGACCCAGACGCTCTCCCGGCTGAGCTAAGCGCCCGATAGCAACAGTATATCACACCATAAAATCGGTAGTCAATGGGAAAATCCTATTGAATCTTCAGTTTATTAGTTATATGATAGACTTATCATCCTGAAATAAGAGAAATCTTTTATGGGGTGAGCAACTTGCAAAAACTGCGAACCCGCGGTTCGGGCGGGATTTTGCAATTGACACATTTCAATCATACCTTGCAGGCAAAGATACGTTCTGGCTGAACGAGGGGAAGATGAACCATTCATTGCGGAAACCGTTCCGGCGGTATGCCTTGATGTTTTTTGTTAATCACCCCTCTAGGAGGGAATCCTCCATGCAGGGGATTTTATGATTAAGGAGAATATCATGCAGCGTATAGCCGTAATTGGAGCGATTCTTGAGAAACCGCAGATCATCCAGCAGCAATTTAACGAACTCGTCTCAGCCCACATGTCTATTGTGAAAGGCCGCATAGGGATTCCCTTTGAGGATGATGAGCCGGCAGTGGTATCTATTATTGTCAAGGGCGGCATAAACGAAATCAATGCACTCACAGGAAAATTGGGGAATCTGGCTCATGTGACCGTAAAGACTGCAATTTCCAGCAGAAACATTGAATAGGGGCGTATCATGTTTATCGAAAAAGAGTATATCAATTCGGTTCTGGAACAGGCGAAAGATACAGATGATAATGAGATTGAAGCAATTCTTAACCGGGCGGAACATTCCAGGGGCTTAAACCATACCGATATTGCGGCACTGCTGCAGACAACAAAGCCTGAACATATAACGCGGATATTTTCCATTGCAAATAACATTAAACAGCAGATTTACGGAAACCGGATTGTTTTATTCGCTCCCCTGTATGTAAGTGATTACTGTGTGAATCAGTGTGCATACTGCGGTTATAATTGCGGCAATTCATTTAATCGGCGGAAGCTGACTATGGATGAGATCCGCCGGGAGGTTCTCATCCTCGAACAAATGGGGCATAAACGATTAGCCCTTGAAGCAGGAGAAGATGACGACCGCTGTTCCATAGACTATATACTGGAATGTATCCATACGATTTATGATATGAAATGCAACAATGGCGAGATACGCCGATTGAACGTGAATATCGCTGCTACCACAACGGAGAATTATCGGAAACTGAAAGATGCGGAAATAGGAACCTATATTCTCTTTCAGGAAACCTACGACCAGGATGTCTATAACCGGATGCATATCAGCGGCCCCAAAAAGGATTTCGCCTATCACCTGGAAGCCTTCGACCGTGCCATGGAAGGCGGGATTGATGATGTAGGCGGCGGCGTACTGTTTGGCCTGGCGGATCCTTTTTTTGAAGTTATTGGGCTGATGATTCACAACGAACATCTGGAAAAAAAATTCGGCGCCGGTTTTCATACCATCTCCGTACCCCGGCTGTGCAAATCCGGAACGATTAATATCAATGCATTTCCCCATCTTGTGAATGACCAGGTATTTGAAAAAATAACGGCGGTAATCCGCCTGGCTGTTCCGTTTACGGGGATGATACTTTCTACACGGGAAGGCCATACCATGCGGAAAAAACTTTTGAAACTCGGCATATCCCAGCTTTCTGCAGGTTCGTCCACCGAAGTAGGCGGTTACAGCAGGCGGGAAGAAGGCAGAAGCAATCCCCAGTTTGAAGTAAATGATGATCGTGATGCCACAGCCATCATCGGGGAACTTATGGATGACGGATATATCCCCAGTTTCTGTACTGCCTGTTACCGCAGCGGACGTACCGGTGACCGCTTCATGGAACTGGCAAAATCAGGACAGATAAAAGATGTCTGCCTCCCTAACGCATTATTGACTCTCCGGGAATATGCAGAAGATTACGGAAATGATTCTTTCAAAGAAAAAGCAAAAGCCGCTATTCTGCGGGAATACCCGCATATCAGTAATGATAGAATCAGAAAGCTCACGGTTGAAAATGTGGAAAAGATCGGCGCCGGAGCGAGAGACTTGTATTTATAATTGAGGAAAAAACAATGCACACAACTCCTGCATCCATGCGGAAACAGGTCATTATTGTAGGGAATACTAATTCGGGAAAATCGGCTTTGTTCAACGCCCTCTGCGGACAGGATCGGTCTATTGTTTCCGGCCAGCCGGGAACTACCACAGATCCGGTTCAGACAACGATGGAGCTCATTCCCTTTGGCCCCATCGTATTGATCGACAGCGCCGGATTGAATGACCAAAGCGCTCTGGGAAATGAACGGATACGGAAAACAATCATGGTTCAACGAAGGGCCGATGCAGCAATCTATGCAGCCGATCCATTGGATTTCAACAGGGATGACTATCACGTGTTCCGAAAACGGGAGATGCCCCATATTCTTGTATTCAGCAAAGCGGATATGCTTGAAGAGATGACCAGGGAAGCCCTCATGCAGGAGTATCCCCACGCTGTTCTGGTCTCCTCAAAAACCGGAACAGGAATTAAGGCGCTCCAGGAAACAGTGGCTGCATTGCTTTCTGTTCAGCATCCGGATGAAGAAAGCCTCATCCGCGGACTGCTCTCAGCGGGGGACACGGCCATCATGGTAGTACCGGCAGACTCGGAAGCGCCCAAAGGAAGGTTAATTCTTCCTCAAGCTGCCGTACTCCGGGACTGTCTGGATCATAACATAAAAACCCTGGTATGCCGGGAAACGGAACTGGAACAAGCTCTGGAGGAACTCAAAAAAACTGATCTTGTAATTACCGACAGCCAGATATTCGGATTTGTCAACCGGATACTGCCCAGGGAAATTCCTTTAACTTCTTTTTCTATGCTTTTTGCCAGACAAAAAGGGAATTTTACCCAGTTGGTGAAAGGCGCTGAAATTCTGCGAACACTCCCCGACGGAGGAGAAGTTCTTATGCTTGAGGGATGCACCCATAATCATACCCATGAAGATATAGGAAGGATGCAAATCCCTGACTTGCTCCGGAAAAAAACAGGAAAATCTTTGCGTTTTCACTTTTATTCCGGTTATGATTTTCCTGAAGCTCTCAGCCCGTACTGCCTGGCAATTCAATGCGGCTGCTGTATGCTGAATAAACGGGAAGTCGGTTTCCGCCTCGCTGCGCTGGAAAGGCTGGGTATTCCGGCAACAAACTACGGAATGGTTCTTGCCTGGGCGTATGATATTCTGGATCGCAGCCTGGAGATTTTCCGTATTCCGGCGGCCCGATGAATACGGCAGCCCGCATTTCAGCGGCCCTTGGATGTGTACAATCTCTGAATAAGAAAGATACAGCCTGGCTTATCAGTGAACTGCGGCAGCTCCCGGATTGGAATTCTGTTTCAAGCACTACCGTCATCCAGCATGAATTATTCAGAAAAGCTGAAGAACAACGGAACGCTTTTTTCGGGCGGCAGGTATATATCCGCGGCTTACTGGAAATATCAAGCTATTGCCGGAGGGATTGTTATTACTGCGGTCTCCGCAGAAGCAATCAAAAAGCGAAGCGTTACAGGCTGAAAGAAGAAGATATTCTGTCCTGCTGTTCCGCCGCGTATGAAATGGGGATACGGACATTTGTACTGCAAGGGGGGGAAGATCCTGACTTAACGGAAATGCTTATCTGCCGTATTGCAGGGAACATTAAGAACCGTTATCCTGATACCGCTCTCACCCTTTCCCTGGGAGAATGGCCCCGGAGCACTCTTCTTGCCTTCTATAATGCCGGCGCAGACCGTTATCTGCTCCGCCATGAAAGCGCATCACAGGAACACTATTGTGTTCTGCATCCTCATGCCCAAAGGTTGGAAAACCGGAAACGCTGTTTGTCCGATTTAATGGATATCGGATTTCAGACCGGCGCAGGTTTTATGACCGGCAGTCCTGGTCAAGGTCCGGAAGAATTGGCGGAAGATCTCTTGTTTATTAAGGAGCTGCATCCTCACATGGCGGGGATTGGCCCTTTCATTCCCCATCGGGATACGCCATTCAAAGATGAACCGCCGGGAGACATCAGGACTGTTCTGATAATGCTGTCGTTAACCCGGCTTATGCTGCCGGATATCCTTCTTCCCTCAACTACAGCATTAGGCAGCATTCATCCTGCAGGACAACTGCTGGGTCTGGCAGCCGGGGCCAATGTGGTCATGCCCAATATCAGTCCCAATGAAACAAGAGAACAATATGAATTGTATAATGGAAAAAAATCGTGGGGAACTGAATCAGCGGAAGGGCTTTCTTCTCTTTGTGCGGCCCTGACCGGCGCAGGATTCATCCCTGATTTTTCAAAGGGAAATTCTCCCAGAGAGCGTCATTCTCCCTGGGAGAACCATTCTCCCAGGGGTTCTGTAAACGCATAATGTATTCAGCTCCGCTGAAAAGCCTGCTCGATAATCCGTTCATCCGGACGTTTGGTCAGCAAGCTCACCACGGGAACCACTACAAACGGAATAATCATTGCAAGCGACGAAGCGAGGGGCGAGTTGTCCGGCCCCAGAATAAAAATAAGGAGAACCGCCGCCGCCGCCCCGGCATACATCCCCGCATAGGCTGCCGCCTTTGTAACCCGCTTCCAGAATATTCCGTAAATGTACGGAGCCATAAACGCCCCGGAAAGCACGCCCCAGGAAAGAGACATAAGGGTAACAATAAAACCGATCTGCATCCGGGAAATAATATATGAACAGAGAATGAACACCGCGCTCAGTATGCGCATCATAGTCACCGACTGTTTTTCGGAAACCGAAGGGTTAAGATATCCCTTGTACAGATCAATGGTAATCGCGGAAGATGAAACCAGAATCATTGAAGCAAGGGTTGACATCGAAGCCGAAAGGATCAGCAGCATAATCATCGCCAGCAGCGCCTCCGGCAGATAGGTCGTCAGCAGTGTGGGCACGATAAAATCGAAATTGATCCCCCCCGAAGCAACCCGCGGGACTGTCGCCCCGGTAAAAAACACATGCCCCAGCGCCCCGGTGTAATACGCCGTCACACCGATAACAAGCGCGAAAACA
>JAISVD010000255.1 GCA_031271875.1 Spirochaetaceae bacterium
ACCACCAGCCATGAGCTGTTCAGTCTGAATCCCGAAAATTCCCGGAATATCGAATTCCGCTGGATCCACGAGGATGGAAAGATACCGCTTATCGATGAGGTTCCCTATCTGGGAATGCACCGGAAAGCAAAAAACCGTGACGCCGCACGGGCGTTCATTCTCTGGTTTTTCGATGAGGCCGTGCAGAAAACACTGCTCGAACGCGCCCGTGAGATGGATGTCATGAACCTGCGTTTTGGTATCTCCGGTGGTTTTTCCTCCCTGCGGAGTGTAAACGAGCGGGTTTTTCAGCAGATGTATCCGCTGCTCCTCGGGCATCTGCCCCCCTCGACTGCCTTCAGATCCCCCAGCATCCTTCCCCTCCGATGGATGGATATGAAAGAAAAGATTATTATTCCCTACCTTATAGATGCGGTGTCCGCAAAGGAGGGCGATTCCGTAGCAGGTCTTGAGTACCGTATCTCGGAGTGGCTCAAGCAGAATTAAGGCGGCGCCGGGGTACTGTTCCGTGGGCTTGTTCCAAAAACTGAAATTCTGGAACAACTGCCTGTATAAAAAAATCTTCAGCATCGTCCCTCTGTTTCCGATAGTTTAAACGGAGGATAAGACAATGACTTCAGGTTTAGGTCCATTGCAGGGGTTATCGTATAATATTTTTATGAATATCCCTCAGGGGGGACGGAAATTTTATGTTCCCGTGCCGCAGAATCAGGTCATCTATTCGCAGTTTGAGCACATATCCGGGTTTGCCGCTCCCAAGGCAGCGTCTTCCGGAGTCCAGTCGGGGGTAACCGTTGACAAGGTACAGATACTGAACAGCCTCATCGATCAGCTGGTCACTATGAAAACCCGGGAAACAGCTTCTGCTTCAGTCTCGAAACTTTCGGATAACCAGATCGATTCTCTCATCAAAGAGTATCAGGGAAGGATCCATAACGCCCTGTCCACTGACCAGGCAAATCCCTATAAAAAAGTACCGCTTCCCCTGACGGGGATCCTTTTCAGTCTGAGCGCATAGAAAACCGCTTCTTCGTCTTCCGTTAGTCCCGACGGTTCAGAATAGGTGACAGTCCCTGTATTATACCTTCTGTAATTTCACCGATGGATTTGCGTTCCGTCTGTACCAGCATGTCCGCCAATATATCGTATTTTTCTGTCCGTAATATATAATAGCTGTGAAAAATCGCTGAAATTTCCTCTTTGTTTTGAGGGTTGCGGCATGAAATATAGGCGGGAAACCGTCCATCCCGTTCTGCACTGGCCAGTATCCGCTCCATAAGCAGCTCCTCCGGGGCGGAAAGATACACAAACAGCCCGCCGCGTTTCAGCGCCGCGACGGCGGCTTCATTGTCGCAAAGCCCGCCTCCGGCGGCGATTACCGCCGCCGGCTGTCCGGTTTTCACCCCGGAGTTCAATTCCTCCGCCAGAAGCGCCGCCGCCGCCGCTTCCCGGGCCCTGAAGAGTTCAGCGCCGCCCTGGTCGTACAGCTCCCGGGGGGTCTTGCCGGAACAGACGGTGATCCGGTCGTCGATATCAAAGAAAGGCAGGCCCAATCTCCGCGCCAGCTCCCTTCCTGTGGTAGATTTCCCGCAGTGTTTCATTCCGGTTAATACAATGAATTTCGGTTCCATACTATTCCGATTCTTGCATATTTTTGATTTATTTTCCATTGATTAATGTGGTCGTATTCTGTAAAATAAAATTCAAATCTGCGTACCGCAGATTTCGATTGGGCGTACATCTGTGCTGTTCAATTAAAAAGAATATATACATTAAAGATACTTTTTTTCCGGAACAGATATGTGGTATACTTACAATAACGGTTATTTTACGGAAAGGCTGTTCCGGCAATGCGGAAGCAACACATAAGGGGGATTGGGATATGGCTAATCAGTTTCTGGCGTTCATGCTTGACGGCTCACGTTACGCTGTTGAGGTGTATCAGGTGCAGGAAGTCCTGGAGTATACGCAGATAACAAAAGTTCCCTGCGCCGCACCGTTTGTGGAGGGCCTTATCAATTCCCGGGGTCAGGGAATTTCCGTTGTCAACCTGAGAAAAAAATTCAGCCTTCCCGAGATTGAAATAAACAGAGATACCCGCATTATCGTTATTGAGATACAGAATGGGGAAGATTCGGTTACCTTTGGGGCGATTGCGGATTCCGTTCAGGAGGTTATCGACCTTGACGAAAATGAGATCGAGAAACCGCCGAAGTTTGGCAATGCCGTTGCCGCCGAGTTTATCCGCGGAATCGGAAAACGGGACGGCGAGTTCATTATCATCCTTGATGTGGGTAAGGTCTTCTCCTCAGATGAGATCAATGTACTTGAGGGCGCCGGCACAGGCGCCGGTAAATAGGGCTTAAAACGACTCTCCCTGATTCCGGCATAGTGCCGGAAAGGGAAAGGGATGCTGCTGAAATTGTACGAAAACGTATTGATGTTATTACAGTTCCGTTTCCCTTGACAATATATTGAACAGTTCTCTCCGTTTTTCCCACTGCCTGAACAGTGAAATGATATGTCTGCACCGCTTATCGTCTTCCGAACT
>JAISVD010000267.1 GCA_031271875.1 Spirochaetaceae bacterium
AGCGGAATTTGTTCGGAAACTGAAAATTTCCGAACAAATCTGTTATTTCTCTTCTATTACGGCTCTGCTTTTGGGGAAGATGAGGTTCAGCAGGATACCCACCACAGTGGCAAGGGCAACCCCTGCGAGTTCAAACCGGACATTTTCGCCCACGGGAAATGAAAGCCGTCCTCCGCCGATGCCTATTACCAGAATGACCGACGATATGGTCAGGTTCCTTTTGTCCTTGTAATCTACCCCGCTTTCCACGATTGTACGCAGTCCGCTGGAGGCGATGATGCCGAACAGGAGCATCGATATCCCGCCCATTACCGGTGTGGGGATTGTCTGTATAAGGGCTCCGAATTTCTGGAACAGTGAGAGAAAGACCGCAGTCACTGCGGCGCCCCCGATGACCCAGACACTGTATACGCGGGTTATGGCCATAACGCCGATATTTTCGCCGTAGGTGGTGTTGGGCGGGCCGCCCCAGAGCGCCGCCCATGCTGTGGCAAGTCCGTCCCCGGTAAGGGTACGGTGAAGCCCCGGATCCTTGTAGAAATCCTGTCCCACGACCTTGCTGGTAACCAGGGTGTCCCCCAGGTGTTCGCAGATCGTCGCCAGCGATACGATGATGAAGGTCAATACGGCGACAAAATTGAATTTGGGAATACCGAAGGACGGAAGTCCGAACCACGCCGCGTCCCTGACGCCCTGAAAATCGATAAGATTATATGCGGGAAAGAAGAGTCCCATTATCAGCGTGAAAAGATACCCGGAAACCAGTCCTATAAGGATCGGTATGGTGCTGAAGAAACCCTTCAGGAAGATATTTGCAACGACAGTCACTATAAGTGTGACCACCGCAATCGAAAAGGCCACAAGGCTGTATTTTCCTGCTGCGTTATTCATGGCCATCCCCATCGCGGTGGGGGCGAGGTTCAGTCCTATAACGATAATAACCGAACCGATAACAACCGGCGGCAGCGCCTTATCGAGCCATCCTGTTCCTGTGAATTTGATGATCACCGCTACAACACAGTAAAAGATGCCTGCCGCGAAGGCCCCTCCCAATGCGTAGGGCATTCCGTATGCGGAACTTATGGCGAAGAGCGCCGGTATGAAGGCGAAGGAGGATCCCAGAAACGCGGGAACCTTTGCGCCTGTTATTGCGATATACAGCAGAGTACCTGTCCCCGCTGTAAACAGCGCCGTCGCCGGACTCAAACCTGTCAGGAGCGGTACAAGAATCGTCGCCCCGAACATGGCAAATACATGCTGGATACTCAGCGGAATCCACCGCCCCAATGGGGGCCTGTCGCCGGGCCCCAGAATTTCATGGTGACTCATAAATGCAATACCTCTCTTTTGCAGGCATAATAGCAGAAAACAGCGGCATGTGAAAAGTGGGACGTTAGCGTGTTCAATTTACATAATCGGCCTTTTCAATTATACTTATCATACTTTACGAGCGGAGGTTGTATTGATGAATATGCTCAAAAAAATAGCGCCCGTTCTCGCGGCGCTGCTTATTGTATTTCCTGTTGCTGCCGGCGGCTCAAAGGAGAAAACAGCCGTATCCAGCCTGGATAAAATACGGCAATCGGGAAAAATAATTCTCGGAACATCCGCGGATTATCCCCCCTACGAATTCCACTATCTTGATAACGGGAAGGATACTATCGTCGGGTTTGATATCTCCATTGCCGAACAGATTGCGAAGGACCTCGGAGTCAAACTTGAGATTAAGGATATGAACTTCGACGGACTCCTCGCGGCCCTGGTCTCCGGAAATGTCGATTTTGTCATCTCCGGCATGACCCCCACGGAGGAGCGCAAACAGAATGTTGACTTTTCCGAGATATACTACAAGGCCACCCACGGTGTTGTTATCCGCGCTGCCGATGCCGATACATACCGCCACTCTCCGGCGGAGCTCAAGGATGTGTTAATCGCGGCCCAGCGCGGAGCGATTCAGGTCGGTATTGCCAAGGCTCAGATAAAGGGTGTAACCGGAAGCGCTCTGGAAGACAACCACCCCCAGATAAAGGAGCTCGGCGTGCTCCCTGATCTTATTATGGAAGTCAAGAACGGCAAGGTTGAGGCTGTTGTCGCTGAGCTTCCGGTGGCAAAAGCGTATGTCGCGAAAAATCCCGATCTCATGATCGCTGATTATGTACTCGAAGACGATGAGGGCGGTTCCGCCATTGCGCTGAAGAAAAACTCCCCGGAACTTCTCGCCGCCATCAACGCTTCACTGGATAAGATGATCGCTGCGGGAATGATCGATACCTTTGTCGCCGACGCCAATATGCTGGCGGACCAACTGTAAGGGTTCCGTATCTCCTGAGAGGGGATTTTTTCACGACCATAAAGGGCTGTCCGAAAAGTTTGGGTCAGAATGAAGTTCTGTGCAGAACAGGGTTCCGCCGCTTGTTCGGACAGCTTTTTTAATGCGGAGCATTAACAATCCTGATTATGCGAAGCATAACCCCTTTTGTCATTCAACATAACAGGTATTCTGTATGTCCCTGCGCAATCTGTCTTCTTCTGATTTTATCTCATCACAAAAGCGCTGAAAAGCGCCGGAATCTGAAGGGATTTTCAGTGAGAACAGCCTGATATCACCGCCGTATCCCCGCAAGGTTCCCACATGATAACAGCAAGCGCTTTCCAGAGCTTCCGACGTGGAGGGCATGGGTGTAATAAACCCGCCGATTGCCGCTTTTAATAAATGAATATAGGAGATAATCTGATAACGGTCTTCCCTGCGAATATTGTATTGAATTTTACCTATCTGTTCCTCGTTTCTCCGGAGCATCCGTTTGTATTTTGCGTCAAGTACAATGGCGGGGCCTTCCGCTGATTTTTTCCGGTAAAAGTCGGGATAACATCTCCACTTATGAGAACTATCGCTGGAAAGAAGATTTTTTCCGCCGAAACCTTCCTTATTCTTCGGATGAATAAATCCGCATCCCGCAAGAATGGTATTCACGTACTCTTCCCAGAGCCATGCTCCGTCAAAGAGAACGCCATATACGTTGTTTGAGCGAAGCCCGTATTTAAACTGCTCATACATCAGTATTTGCAGGCAGAGTTTTTGCAGATCAGTGTAGTGAGAGAACCAGGGATGGTTCACGGGCCGTATGTTTTTGCTGATAACGGCGGGCCTCATTTTCAGATTATACTTCGGCGTTGCGAGGAGTATCTGTGATACATATTCCTTTGTGTCCCTGTCATTTTCCAGAATGAATCGGTAGTTTCCGCATCTGATATATTCAATGGTGTGACGTATCAGCTGGGTTATCCGGTTATCACAGGAGTACTCCCGTGTATTATACGCAACGGCGCCTGAAAAGGGAGTGTTTTTACTGATATGCCGGGACACATCAATAGGCCCTCTGAGGTTTGCGTCATTGTATTGACGGCTCTGATATTCCCTGAATATCCCCTGGGACAGGGCTTTTTTCAGCATCATCGGAAAGAGGAAGAGCAGAAAATCGAAAACCTGATCTTCGGAAGCGGTATGTTCAAGCTGAAAGATATTGATACCGCCGGTTTTCATCAGCATGTACTGGAGAAAAGTATCGGTTTCGCTTGATGGCGCAAACCGGGAAAGGATCGACACTTGCAGATTCCTGTATCCGATAAAGCCCATAAGGTTTCCGGTAACTAGTTCCCGCCCCCCGTCCCGGAGTTGAAAAAGGGTAAGGTCTTCATCGTTGATTCCGTGAAGCTTGTTAAAGGAGTGGGGGAATACCAGAAGCTCCCCCGATTCTGTCAGCTCCTGTATAGTATGTTCCGACAAAAACGTAAGTTCTTCAATATATGCATCGTATTCATCGGCATCCAGTTTTTTCGAAGAGTTGTCCCGGAGAATCAGAGGAGACGTCATTCCGGGTCCGCTTCGCCTGATGGTGGAACGGCGTCATAGGCGGTTTTCAGTTTTTTGAGTATTTCATCCGCATCCGGTCTGCCGCGGAGGTATTCAAAGAGTACCCCTTGTAAGTGATACTTCCAGAGCTGTTCAAAGTCACCGTTATAGCCGCTGATTTTCAGAAAATACGCCGGGCCGATATGGTATGCTGAAGAGAGTCCCGATACTTTTTTAATCTGTTTGTTCAGGGACTGCATCCGCGCTTTGGCTCCATCTGCGAAGTCGGATATATTCTCAAATATCGAGAGCCGGTCATCGGCTTTCAGTTCCTTCCAGGCGAAGCGGCGGCGCATGGCAAAGTCCATGCTCTCCACACTGCGGTCTATGTCGTTCATGGTTCCGATGATGTATACATTTTCGGGGACATAAAATCCCTCGTTGAATTCATCATTTTCTTCAATAAGATTCTGATACTGGGTTTTAACCTTTCCGGCTTTTCCCCGGTATCCCGGATCGACGGAGAAAAAAAGTTCCCCGAATATTTTTGAAATTTCTCCCCGGTTTATTTCATCTATGATGAACACAAAATTTTTCCGCTCATTGCTTACTTCTTCAATAGAAATACTGTTCCGGTTTTCATTATAGAACTTCCTGAAGGCTTTCATGAATCCGTATTTATAGGTATGGTATACGCCGCTGATCTCTTTTTTGAAATCCCTGTATTCCCATTCATTTCGTGTAATAAATCTTTCATAGAATTTTTCAAAATCCTTTAACAAGACCGTGGTGTTTCCGCTTTTTGTGATGACCTTAAAACGGATGATTCCGGTTTGTAGATAATAATCATAATTAACTGAAGAGATCGGCGCCGCAGGTTTGTTGCTGATACCGTCTATCTCAAAAGAACCGTTTTCTTCAATCGTATCTCCGACATAAGATATGAAATCATCAAGGAGCGCTGCAAAGGTCTTTTCTGTTTTTAATGTATCGGTATTTTTTTCGCTGTCGATCAGGTTCCGCGCCGCCTTTTTGCAGAATGACTTGAATACTCCGTCTCTGCGTTCAAATCCGATATTTCCGTTCGTGTCCGGCTGTGTAGGACGCAGACCTTCAACAAAATCCGTGTAATCATAGGAGGGATGGAACTGGACAAACTCGGTTTCGTTGTCACCGGCACCCATGGCTTTGGCGATCTCCTTTGCGAGATATGTTTTTCCCGTACCGGGAGCGCCGTGGAGTATAAGATTGCCGTTTGTTTTGAGCTGTTCTGTCAGTTCATGCGTATCAATGGTATCCATCGGTTGACCTCTTTTTTGTTCCTCTCCTGCAGGAATTTCTCATACATGTTCATCCCCGCTGAAAAAGACTTGTGTCCGGCGGCTGTATCTATTTCATCAAAATCGGGCTGCTGTTTTATTACAGCTTCCGCTTTCAGAAATTCATGTATGTCAGTATATTCAAACAGATTTTTTCGTATGTCGATTGGTAAATGGCTCAACTTATCGGCGGCGTTTTTCAGAGCCTGACAATAAGTAGTAATTGTATTAGGTGAATAGGGCTTTCCGTTATCTTTTTGCTGCCGGCCCATCCATCGTTTAAACTCATCTCTCAAATCTGACATTATACTATCTCCCCGGATTTTTTATTTTGTCGGTTCATCGGCAATGAATATCCTTACTCATTCTTTTTTTGTATCCTTTTCATTTGATCGCGGAAATCTGTAAACACAGGGAAATATTCTTTGATTATTTTTGTGAAAATTTCTGCGGTCGTGTCATCATCATAGGTATGGGATGCCGCGTTACGGCTTTTTATCATCTCCATCCAAACCTCTCCGTCTGAAACCAATCCCATTTTGAAAGCCTCCCGGGAACCGTGGATATGTGCGTTGCCCTGATACTCCGCATAGTCTTTCATGACATTCCAGGCCAGCTCATGGGTATATTCGAAACTTTGTATCACTCCCTGTTTTATCAAATCGCCAAAAACGGCATCGGAACTCTCTTTTTCTTCCGTTTTTTTTTCAGCGATACCAAGCCCGATGTATGTAATGAAATGTTCGAGTTTGCCAAAGGCTTTTTGGTAATTACTGAACCGCTGCTTCCAGCGTATATCACTATCCATTTTTCGTCTCCTGTTGTATCGTACATACAGTATACCCTGAAATATGGCTTTTGGGGAGAACCTCCGGATAGTAATGGAGGGGTTTAAGGTTGTTGTTCACGGAAGTAGAGTGGAGATATCTTAATTATCTCCATAAAATGGGAGAAAATAATTCCCTGAAACTCAGTTTTTATGATATATTTATATACAGTAAATTTTAAATATTTTATGATTAAGGATAGAAGATGGAACTAAAACGAATTTCAAAAAAGAAATGCCGTATTGCTAGGACTCGTGCGTTCAAGCTGCTTTCTGATATTCAGAAAGAATTGAAAGACCATTATACATTTCAATACCAACTCGTGGGTTCCGGTAAATGGGGAACCATGGTTGAGGATAAAGATGGAAAATACGATCTGGATTACCAACTTCTGCTTACCAAGAATTCAAAGGTTTTTAAGAAAAATAAGTTTAATGATCCAGGTATTATAAAAAAATCATTCCTTAACGCTTTTAATAAACACAAGTGTACTGGGGAGGTATTTGATGATTCCACTACCGCCATTACCCTGAGAAATGAAAATGAAAAGCCTTTTAGTGTCGATTTTGTCCTCCTTAAAATAAATCCTGAATACAATGAAATTATCCGGCGGAATAATAAGAAGGAAACCCCATCGGTCAATGAGTATACATGGAATAAATTGGATTCAGATCATGGAGAATTGTATTCCTTTTTTAAGAATCTCTCCTCTGAACAAAAAAGGAAGATTGTCGATAAAGTCATTGAAAATAAAAATATTCATAAGAATATGAACGAAAATGATCCTGACAAAAGATCTTCCTCAGAGTTATTCCGTACTGAAATAGCGAAATACAAGAATGAATATAAGAGCTGAGATTGTTGATTATGAACAAGACAAGGATGAAATCGAAAAATGGCTGCGCGTTAAAGGGGAGGATAAATATTTCCGCTTCCTCACTATAGTAAAAAACGAAGGCATGACTGCTTTGTGGAAAAATATATCTGACCTGTACCGTTATGATAAGCGTATCCTGATAAACTGTTTCAGGTATTTCTCTTTCCTTGAAGAATTTTTGCGAGCTGTTATTCTGAATAATGACAAACGCCACACATATGAGAAATTAAATGAAGAAAGAACATGTTTTTTTGATATACTTAATATAATTTCACAGTTACCCATTGAAATACTAAGTACATATTTTAATACAAGTGATATAAAGAACAAATTAATTTCTGTGCAATTACTGCGTAATAAAATTGCTCATAACCATATAATAATTCAGTCTGAGTATAAAAAATATATTTCTGATTTCTATTATGTACTTCCCTCTGATTACCATGAAAACTTCAAGGAGTGTATAATACAATGTGCAAACGACTTAAATATTTCGAAAAAAATAAAAATCACAGAAGCTGATTTTCATGAAAAATATAATTGAGGGTTCTATAAAAAATTTAAACATTTGGAGTAATTATCCATCGGATAGGTAGGTTTGTATCGTTGGTAGTTAAATAAATAACGTAAAAATTGGTTCTTTTGTAAACCAATGAGGCAATATGTTCTAAACATAGTAAAATAGTTCCTTTTACTATTGAAGAATTAAAAGAAATTATTAAGAATGTTAATAATAAATAATATGCTGGCAGAAAAAACGGCATATAATGAGGTTGTCTAATTTATGATTGTTTGATCCAAACCTCTATCTGAGAAAATATCGGTAAGTTGAACCAATTACAAAAGTAACCGATTCTATTCGTGTTGAGGGGTTGTTGATTCACCAAAAACCTCAGACGCCAGAGGAACCGCTTCCATCGCTCCGGGCCGGGAAACCGCGATTGACGCGGCCCGACATGCCGTATCAAGGGCCTGCTGTTCCGTATAACCCCGCAGCCGTGCAGCGAGAAAATAGCCGGTAAAGGTGTCTCCCGCTCCGGTGGTGTCCACCACCGGAACATCCATTATAGTCCCTTTTGCCCTGATCTCCCGGAATGCGTAATATGCGCCGTCCTTTCCGGCTGTAAGCAGTATCTCGGCTGAAGGAAACCGCCCCGCGAGTTTTTCAAGAACCGCCGGAACAGCGGCGGACGGGGGTTCTCCTGCAAGGGCCGCTCCCTCTATCTCGTTGACGAAAAAAATATCAACCATATCAAGGGGAAGGGATTCTACCGAACCGTCGTATGGGGAGGGATTCAGGCATATCTTCATTCCCCGGCTCTTTGCCTGCCGGATGATCTCCGCCGTATGGGATATCTCATTCTGGAGAACGATCATATCCCCGGCGCTGAACCCGGAGATGACCGCTTTGATCTCCCCCTCCGTTATCTCCCGGTTGCCGCCGCCGTACAGGATGATCGCGTTCTGCCGGTTTTCATCGAGCTGGATTATGGCCTGTCCGGTAGCGCCGCCGTATACGGTGACGAGGGAGGTGTCGGCGCCGTAGGACTCCAGCAGGGAAAGAAGGAATTCCCCGTCCTGTCCTATTTTTCCCGCGAGCTTCACCGGAACCCCGGCCTTTGCCAGCGCTGCGGCTTGGTTCGCCCCTTTGCCTCCGGCGCTCCGGGTAAGGGCCGTACCGCTGATGGTTTCTCCGGGGCGGACAATATGCCCGACGGAGAATATCAGATCGATATTAAGTGAACCGTACACAAGAACTTTCATAACTCCGCTCCCCGCCGGTGGTCTCTCTTTCCTGAACCGGTAATCCGGCGCTTTAGGCCAGTCCGGCTTTCCTGACCGCTTTGTAAAACCGCTCCAGCCCCTGTTCAAGTACCGCTCTGGGACAGGCGATGTTCAGCCGTTCAAATCCTCCGCCCCCGTTACCGAATTTTCTTCCGTCGTTCAGGAAGAATTCCGCTTCATCGGTGAGAAAGCGATCCTGTTCTTCCCCGGTCATTCCCAGAGGGGACAGATCAAACCACATGAGATATGTACCCTCCAGCGGAGAAAAGGGTATCTCCGGAAGATTGCGGGCAAAGAAATCACGGACAAGAACCCGGTTTTGTTCAAGATACCTGAGAAGTTCCTCAAGCCAGGGTTCCCCCAGCCGGTATGCGGCTTCAAAAGCGGTCATGCCGAAGAGGTTCACGAATTCTCCGCTGTCGAGGGCGCTCCGGGCCGCAAATAGGGAACGGAGGTTTTCATCCGCTATGACCGTAACCGCTGTCACCGCCCCTGCGAGATTGAAGGTCTTGCTCGGAGCCGTCGCAACGACCCACTTTCCACGGGTTTCACTGTTCAGTGTTCCGAATGGTATGTGACGGCTCTCTCCGAACAGGAGATCGCAGTGTATCTCATCGGAGACCACCAGAACATTGTTCCTGTCGCAGATCGAGGCGAGCCGGGCAAGTTCCTCCCTGTTCCATACCCGCCCCACGGGGTTGTGGGGGCTGCAAAGCAGCAGCATGGTAACATCAGGCTTTTGTGCGGCCGCTTCAATGGCTTCAAAATCCATGGTATATGAGAGTGTTCCGCAAGGCGTTCCGCCGGAGGTACGTCCTTTTTTCAGTTCCACTGTTTCAGGCCGCCGTCTGTTCCCGGTTATTGCATGGTAAAAGGGCTGATACACAGGGGGCTGCACAATAACGCCCTCGCCGGGTTTTGTGAACGCCCTGACGGCTGTATAGAGAGCCGGCACGACTCCGGGGACGAGGGTCATCCATTCCTGATCCGGTTTCCACCCGTGTCGGCGTTCCGTCCATCCCGCAAAGGCGGAAAAAAGCGGATCCCTGGGGCTGTAATAGCCCAGATTACCGAAGTCGATACGTTTGCGCAGCTCCTGCTGTATTTCCGGAGCTGCGGGAAATTCCATATCCGCCACGGAATAGGGAAATACCTCCGGCCCCACCGGTTTTCCGTCCCGCCGTTTCATCATGTCCCATTTTATACTGTACCTGCCGGAACGGGATATGATACGGTCAAAATCGTACTTCATAGACTGTACTATACCACATTTGTGAACTGAAAAAAAGAAATAAAAAGCGATACGGTATATATGAAGAAGATACCCTTTTTTTATTTTCCCCTGGTACTGGCGCTATGCGGCTGCTCCCTGCCGCTGTTCAAGGATATGGAGCTGGAGACCGTTTCCGTTCAATTACCGGCAGTTCCTGATGCGGCGGCCGGATGCAGCGGCGGGGAGCGGTTCCTCTACCGGCTCAGCTGGATTGACGGAGAGGGCAAACCTGTCAGCGCTGAAACAGAAAACCGCTCCTTCAATCTGGTTCTTGAAAAGAACAGGCTTACTCCGATCCTTGCGGAACTGGTGCGTTTTGACGGGAAGGAGGGATTTTCGTTTTTTTATCCCGCCGGGTGTCTCTATCCGGTACATCTCTCTCCCGGCAAAGAACTCTTTCTGAAATGGAACCTCGGGACCGAAGCTGCTATTGTCCGCAGGCTGCTCCTCGGTTCCGGAGATTTCCGGGCCGCCAGGGAGTATCTTGAACATTTCAACTGGCAAAAGCTGGAATCCTATCTGGCGCGGTATGATAACCCCTGGACCGTTAATACTACCCTCATCGCGGAATCCATCGGATCCGGCGGTTTTACCGCGAGGAACATCAAGTCCCTTTCCCTCAATACCATACGGATATCCCCGCCGGGGGAAAATCCGGTATTGTATGACCGGTATGTTCCCGCTTCTCCGCTCAGGCCCGACGCGGAGGATACTTCCACTTTCACGGTACATGTTCCTGATGGAATTTCCCTGTTTCTCGCGCCCGGTGGTATACTTACCCTTTCGGTGACCGGAAAAAACACCCAAAATATGCATTTTGCGCGATTCAGTCCGTAGAGTCTGTCAGGTTTTCAGCGGTATAATACGATATATATAACAATGAAAAGAGTACTGTTTGCTGCTGCGGCTGTTT
>JAISVD010000007.1 GCA_031271875.1 Spirochaetaceae bacterium
CCCCAGTCCGAGGGGGCCACCGGAAAACCGTGGGACAATTACTGGCTCCACAATGAAGGCCGCGTCAGGGATAAGGGGGGGGGCTTACAGGGAGGGAAAATGTCCAAATCTTCGGGCAATTTTATCACCCTCCAGACCCTTGTGGATGAGGGCTTTGATCCTCTGGATTACCGTTTTTTCCTTCTGGGAGCGCATTATCGCAGTCAGGTCGCCTTTTCCCGGGAGGCCATGGAGAGCGCCCGGAATTCCCGCGCGGCCCTGGTACGGCGTATCGCGGCGATCCTGCGGACAGTCCGGGACAATCCCGGCGAGATCGTCGGCCCCCTCCCGGAGGGTTCCCCCGCAGCGGTTTACCTTGATCGGTTTCGGGAGCATCTGGAGCAGGACCTTGCGACGCCCCGGGCGCTTTCGGAGCTCCAGATGCTGGTAAAGGACAGCTCTGTCCCTCCTGAGCAGATAGTTTCGGCGGTAAATCGTATGGACAGTGTCCTCGGCCTGAACCTGACCGGAACCGCCGGAGCGGAGATCGGAGCAGGTCAGGAGAATTCCGCCGAATCCGGGGCAGTCGGGGCGGAGGTCGAGCGGCTCATCGCGGAGCGGAGCGAAGCGAAAAAGCGTAAGGATTATCAGCGGGCCGATGATATCCGTGCTATACTGAAGGAACAGGGGGTCCTGCTGGAGGACACGCCGCAGGGGACTGTCTGGAAACGGATATAACGGGCTGAAAAAAATATGAAAAAGGTGTAACATTTTGGCGACTCCATTGTTTGATAAACGAGAGACCGCTGTATCTGTAGGGAAAGTATCGGCCCGGAATGATGCGGATTTCAGAAAAATATATGACTCGGCGATGCAGATTCTGTTCAGGGTGTCCTACAGAATTGTGGGTGATACCGAAGCGGCTGAGGACCTCAGCCATGACGCGCTCATCAAGATGCATGAAAAGGAGCTTGAGTTTCCCTCGCTGGATGATGCGAAATACTGGCTGATACGGGTTGTCAAAAACGCTTCCCTCAATTACGCGAAACGCAAGGGGAGGGAGCGGCGGGCATATGAGCGTGTGCTGCGGGAGGATAAGCCTCCGGCGGAATCCGGTGAGACCGAGGTTTTGAAGGATGAAGCGCGGAAGCGTGTTCAGGACGCTTTGGAAAAGCTGCCCGAGAATCTGCGGATGGTATTGGTATTGAAGGAATACGGTGATCTGAACTATAAAGAGATAGGACGGGTACTTGGAATAACGGAAGGAAATGTGAAGGTCCGCGTGTTTCGCGCACGGGAACAATTATCAAAAATGATTGGAGAAGACGATGTGTACATGCCCTGAGCAAGATCTTCATTCCGCCTATGTTGACGGAGAGGTGAATTCTCCCTGGCGGGAAAAAATTGAAGCGCACCTCGCTTCCTGTGAATCATGCAGGGAGAGCGTCGCAAAACTGGAAGGTCTGAGGAACGTGCTGCGCGGCGATATCCACAATATGACAGCGGAGGAGCTGTCCCGGAGTTTCGGGAAACTCCGGGCAAAAATGGATTATCCAATGGAGGGACATGCGGGAAACATGCGTCACAGGTTCCATCCGGGCAGGGCCATAATTCCCGCCATGGCGGCGGCGCTTCTTGCCGCTGTTATTCTGCCCGCCGCATTTATAAACGGGGCGGCCAAAAGGGGCCAGAGCGGCGCTGGGATGATCTCTTCTGTTCAGGAGTATAATTTTATCAGGGACAGCGTTGTATTTTCCGACGAGGAGCTGCGGGAGGCCGCGGTTGCCGCGTTTGGACACAATGCTTCTTATCAGAGTGATATGAATCTGCGGGATGTCAGTTTTCCCTCGATTGAGATATGCCCCCCCCGTTTTTCCGGAAGGGAAAATAGGCTGAGGATAAGGCTTCCTGTGGCGACCGAGATATTTTTCAGTTCCCAGGAATATATGGCCTTTGAGGCAGTGATGCAATAATGTCCTCCCGGGGTATATTCTATCTTTTCAGGAAATCCGCCCTGTTCCGGGGTGGACTTATTATTATCGTTATAGTTATAGCATTCGGCATTTCCTTTTTTTTCGCGAACAGAATGAACCAGCCTCCGAAGATTATATCCCTTGAGCCCACGGTGGGCCTTCCCGGCGATACAATCGTTGTGCGGGGCGAGTATTTCGGGGACGAGCAGAACAACGGCTTTATCGAGATCGCCGGCAGCCGTCTTACCGCTTCATCCTACCAGTCCTGGTCGGATACGGAGATATCCGCCGTTCTCCCTTATGGAATCCAGAATGGGCTTGTATATGTGGTGACCAAGAGCGGTCGGAGCGAGCCTTTTATTTTCGCCAACAGGATGACTATTCCTGTGCAGGTGCAGCCGGTTCAGCAAACAGGAGGGCCCGTTATTCTGGAAGTGAAGGAAAAGAAAGCTGCCGTCGGGGGTGTTGTGACCATCATCGGCAGGAATTTCGGTTCCTCCAGAAATGATTCACAGGTGTTTTTTTCCTGGTCCGCCGAGGGCGGAAGGGATGATGAATCCGAGCGGTTTATTCCGTGTTCGGAAACTGATTTTGACTATGAGTATTGGAGCGATGAGGATATCCGTGTGCGGGTCCCCGATGGGGCTGTTTCGGGCGCTATGTATGTTTCGCTGCAAACAGGAAACAGTAACCGGCTGTATATCGAGATCGCAGACAAGCCGGGGATAAAAACCTTTACGGACAAGCGCAGGTATATTGTTTCGCTCTCCGTTGATATCACGGATATGATCTCGGGTATCGACAATGTGCTTTTTCTGAGGGTTCCCCGGCCTCCGGTGACGGCGAGCCAGCGGGAAGTGGTGATCGCCGTGTCAACTTTCGAGCCGTTTCTTCAGAACTATATGAATACGATCCTGTACCAGTTTGAGGATATCAGAAGCCAGCAGCGAAATTCCGTGGAACTCCGGTTTCTCATTACATCCTATGGTGTCCAGACCCAGGTGACACCCCGGCTTGTAAGGGATTTCAGTGACAGAGGACGCTCCCTGTTTGCCCTTTATACCCGCCCCGACGCTCTTGTTGCTTCAGATTCCGCTGCGGTGACCGGGCTTCTTCCCTCTGTCGTCGGGCGTGAGCGGAACCCCTGGCTCAAAGCGCAGAGTATCTATTCATGGCTGCTGGAGGAGATTACACTTCTTCCCGGGCTCCGGTCTCCCGACGGAGACCCTCTTGAAGCGCTTGAGCTGAGGGAGGGGGATGCTTACGATATGGCCGTTCTCTTCTGTGCATTTGCACGGGCCGCAGGCATTCCCGCTGTTCCCGTGAGCGGTATTTTGCTGGATCGGGACCTGGTAAGCCGTGTGCACTGGTGGGCTGAATTCTATCTGGAAAATTTCGGGTGGGTTCCTGTTGATCCGGCCCTCGGCGCGGGGATGAGATATGTCCCGTTTCAGGAGCGGGAGAGCACTCCGGGCTATTATTTCGGGAACCTCGACGGACAGCATATTGTGTTCAGCCGGGGGCTTACTGTGCAGAAATCCATGATCCCCTGGGGCCGGTCGGTGATACGATCCCGGTCCTATGCGTTCCAGAGTATCTGGGAGGAATCTGCGGGGGATATTGAACGGTATACCTCCCTCTGGAGAGATCCCCAGGTGGAAGGTTTTTACTGATTGCCGGTCTGTTGACAAAAATGTGAGAAAAACGGTATACTATTACCATTCATTTTATGAAGTCCTCCGATGGGTCGGGCAATAGCGCAGTTGGTTAGCGTACAAGTCTGGGGGACTTGGGGTCCCCGGTTCAAATCCGGGTTGCCCGACCGATCTGAGGATTTACTTCCCTATAATTTCTTATTTCGTAAGAAATTATAGGGAAACTGCATATTTTTAATAATACGGACTACATGGTATTGTGCATTTATTTTTTACTCACATCTTACATGCTCAGGTGTGACAGGGATGGTGTCCATGTCAAAGATTGCCAAGCCCTTTACCGTTACAAAGCATAAAGATGCAAAAATTTTTCATTTACCATTAATCCAACTTCTGGACTTCCTAAATCGATATGTCAAAATTGACAGCGAAAAAATTTTCAACATATGTCGGACTCCTTAGCAATACATCGGTTACCCAAAAACAAATCAGCGGCCGAAAGAGGCGCATTTGCTCTTATTGAATATCTGAAAAAGAATCCCAATACTCATAATGATGATACAAAAGTTATCCCGGAAGGAGATATAAGCGTTGGCGACTGGGTAAAACGCTTTATAAGCATAGATACAAATCCCAGGACAGCAAAGAATGCAGCCAAAGGCAGGCTGTATTCTCCCGCAGCAATGCTGGGATATCAAAAGTATTACAATAATCATATATTGGATGATCCATTCGCAGAGCTAAAAATGAAAGATGTTGGTGAAGACGATGTTACTGACTACATAAACAGGCTTTCTGTAAAGAAAAATTACCGCAGAATAAGTCCCCTGATGGTTTTCCCGAACCGGAAAAGCCTACACCAGTCATGCCAACTATAGTGGATTCTTTATCGCTTTGACTACCCACAACGCAATAGAGGTCGTTACGAATTTACAAATACGCATTTAGTGTGTATACTATAATAGGAGAGATTATGAAGAGAACAGACTTCATACGGATGCTGGAAAGAAATGGATGGCGGGTAGTTCGGGATAAGGGGCCGCATACAATCTATACCAACGGGACAGATTGTGAGCCGATACCGCGCCATAAAGAACTGAAGGAGCTGCTTGTGAAAGCAATTATCAAGCGGCGTGGACTGAAATAAAGGAAGGTGAACTATATGATAAAGGTATATCCCATCATTCTAACCCCTGACGAGAGTGGTTATGTGGTTACTGTTCCAGACCTTGAAATTAATACTCAGGGAAACAATCTGGAAGAAGCGATTTATATGGCTCGCGATGCCATCGGCGCATGGGGTATCTGTCAACAGGACTTCGGGCGAGAGATTCCCCAGCCC
>JAISVD010000161.1 GCA_031271875.1 Spirochaetaceae bacterium
CTGTTCTGGGCAAACCCGCTGACCACAAAACTCGCTAAGGCAATAAAAAATATCAGTTTTTTCACTGTCCGGCCCCCTGGGTGGTATCCTCAAACTCGAAAGCAGAAAACTCAAACCCATCATATACATTGGTAAAGGTATCTGTCAGTACCTTCATCTGGTCAAAATAAATGAGGAAGTCATCAACATACTCGCGGGGGTCAGTGCGTATCCGCAGCCCCACAAGGGTCATATTCTGAGGACCTGAGAGAAGTCTGCTCTGCTGACGGATATAGGTCGGTATTTTTACAGAAAGGTTTTTCCACCCTTCATGGTCTACGGGACCGAAATTCAGCGTATGAACGCGTCCGTCGCTGTCGCGGATAAGCATCTCCAGATGGTAACGGTACTTAGCGCCCCACACCCATATATCTATCTGCTGAATACGGCCGATAAGGGGAATCTCATACGGGGTAACCTCATTCGTACCCTTCTGCACCGGAATAATCTCTATCCAGTTATCACCTTTACGGTCAAACCTGGTACGCATTCCCAGAACCCTGTAGGTCTTGTCGGGATCGCTCTGAACCGCGCGCAGAGAGTTGGGCATCCCGTCAAAGTACTGAAGCTTGGGAAACCCCTCCGAAACAAATCTGCTTCCATAAGCATACCATGTCCAGTTCATGTCATCAGGCGTATCGAAATTGTCAATAGTAAGTGATTCATAACTCACTGTACCCTTGTTCTGCCCAAAGACGGGCATACAAAACAATACGAAAACGAGGACAAGGCAAACACCGATTAAACCGCCCTGTTTCATCCAAAAACTCCTTTTCATCTTATGGGAAAAGTCTATTACTATAGTTCTCGACAAAATTATATTTATTTAATATATATTTGTCAAACTCTTTTTCACCGGCACGATAGAAATATCGCCTGTTCCGATTCATTATCCAGTTTACACTGAATATGAAATAATGGCAAACCTTTTGCCGATTATTTTCAGCTTATTTTTGGAAAAAGTATTTCCTTAATATATCCGCTGATTCATATATAATTCTCCTTGACAATAACAGAATCTTTATTCATATTCAATACATAAATATTCTATATTTTTGTTATTGAAGGATTATTGTGAAGGAACGGTTAACGCGCCTGAAAGTGATACGGAAACTCATTAAAACCTACAGGGTCGAGTCCCAGGAGGCGCTGCTGGGGTATCTCCAGAAGGAGGGGTTCGTCGTAACCCAGGCGACGCTTTCACGTGACCTGAAGCTGCTCAAGGTGGGAAAGATATCCGACGGCCACAACGGGTATGTGTATACCCTTCCCGGCGATGACGAACGGCAGGAGTCGGAGCAGGCGGTGGCGCAGGATTTCCTGCGGGGATGTATTTCTATAGAATATTCGGGGAATATTGTGGTCATCAAGACCTGTTCGGGCCATACGGATGTGGTGGCCTGCGCCCTGGAAAGCCTTGCCATCGATGAAATCCTCGGTACCATCGCGGGACGGGACAATTGTGTATTTGTCTGTCTGCGGGAAGGGGTGAGCGGGAAGGATTTTCTCAACATCCTCAAGATGAAAATTCCGGAACTGGATGAATAAATATGCAGGAACGGAGGGATATTCTCCGGGGTTCCTGAAAAATCTTGATAGTAAGGATGGTATCCATGCTCTCACACGAAAACCTCGATACGTTTGATTCTTTCAGAAAACTGCAATCCCTCAAGGGGATACGGACGGCAGATGGCAGCCTTACGGCGGAACGGGTGCAGGAGTGCTCCGTGCCTGCGGCGGCGGGGCTTGTGTATAATTACGCAGCAAAGGAAGTCAATCCCCGGCTGCTGAAGATACTGCAGGAGCTTGCCGACGAGGCTCAGCTGATCGGAAAATTCGAGGAGCTCTATAACGGCGAGGTGGTGAATACCGGGGAAAAGCGCAAAGTGCTTCACCATCTGACCAGGGGCCAGCTCGGGAAGGATGTGATATACGAGGGCAGGAACCTCCGCACGTTTTACACGGAACAGCAGAAGAAGATGGCGGATTTTGCCGAAAAGGTGCATTCAGGAAAAATACTTTCCTCGACAGGAAAGAAGTTTACAACCGTTGTCCAGATAGGCATAGGCGGTTCGGATCTGGGACCTCGGGCGATGTATCTGGCTCTGGAGCAGTGGGCCAGGAAGAACAATACTCTCAAAATGACGGCGCGGTTCATCTCCAATGTGGACCCCGATGATGCCGCAGGGGTGCTCTCTTCAGTAAACGCCGATGAGACCCTGTTCATCCTTGTATCGAAGAGCGGCACCACCCAGGAGACCCTGGCGAATGAGCTCTTTGTAAAAGCCTGGCTTGAGAAAAAGGGGCTTGATCCGTCGAAGCAGATGACGGCGGTCACCAGTGAAACCAGCCCTCTGGCGAACAATCCGGGATATCTCGCTTCATTTTATATCGACGATTTTATCGGCGGGCGCTACTCCTCCACCTCGGCGGTGGGAGGGGCGGCGCTCTCTCTGGCATTCGGCCCTGGGGTGTTCGCGGATTTTCTCGCCGGAGCCCACGAAGCCGACAGGAGCGCCTGTGTTCAGGATATAAAGAAGAACCCGGCGCTGCTGGACGCGCTTATCGGTATATACGAGCGGAATGTTCAGGGGTATCCGGTGACGGCGATCCTCCCCTACAGCCAGGCTCTGAGCCGCTTTCCGGCGCACCTCCAGCAGGCGGATATGGAGTCCAACGGGAAACAGGTGAACCTCCGTGGAGAGCCGGTGAATTACGCGACCGGGCCGACGCTTTTCGGCGAACCCGGAACGAACGGACAGCACTCGTTTTACCAGCTCCTCCATCAGGGAACCGATACCATTCCGCTCCAGTTTATCGGCTTTACTGAGAACCAGAGCAGAGATGATGTGATAGTTGACGGTTCCTCCAGCCAGAAGAAGCTCTGCGCCAACCTCTGCGCCCAGATAGTGGCTTTTGCTCTGGGGAAAAAAGACGACGATCCGAATAAAAACTTTCCCGGCGGACGGCCTTCAAGCCTGATATACGGAAAACAGCTTATCCCCCGGACGCTCGGCGCGCTTCTTGCCCATTATGAGAACAAGATTATGTTTCAGGGGTTTGCGTGGAACCTGAACAGTTTTGACCAGGAGGGAGTCCAGCTCGGCAAGGTGCTGACGAAAAAGGTTCTTGGCGGAGAGATGGATGGGGCGCTGAAAGCCTATGCGGATATCTTTGGGATATAGAACGGTCTGAAAAGGGCTGTCCAGGAAGGGTGAAAAATCAGCCCGGACAGCCTGAAAAAAGCATAAACTATCATATATATATAATTGGATGATTGAATTGTTAGATATTTTATTTTTGAGGTCGTTATATGAATGATGTTTTTCACTATCCACCAGATCTATTTCATTTAATTATGCAAACAATTCCTCTATTAAATAGGTCAAAAGATTCTGTTTTACTTTTCTTTAAAGGTGCAGGTGTTGATGAACGATTATATTCTGATATTTCAGAAAAAGTAAGACAAGATAAAAATAGTATTTCAAAATATGATATTTGTAGAAAAATATTAGAAAGAATCAATGAAAATAATGAAAAATATTTACGTGAACGAAGAGAAATAATAAAAAGAATTACTGAATTTGAAGCATTTTCCTCATGCTGGGAAAATGATCAGCTCAAAGCAAAGGGATTAGTCGCTGAAATTCGAAATGTGGTCAATGTAAAAGATTCATTTACACGAATGAAGCAAGAAAAAGATAAAGAAAAAGAGGGACAAAAAAAAGAATTTGAAAAGAAAATGAAAGAACTGCAAGAACGAAAAGATAATATTGAAAAATTAAAAAAAGAACTCTTCGCGCTTTTTTTAGAAACTAATTTCCAAAAACGAGGGAAACAATTGGAAAAAGTTTTAAATAATTATTTTCAAATTCATGAGATACTGATTAAAGAAGACTTTAAAAGAGTAGGTGAAATAGGAGACGGAATAATTGAACAGATTGACGGAATAATAGAAATTGATAATCAGATATTCCTTGTTGAGATGAAATGGAAAAAAAATTCAATTGGAAGTGATGATATTTATGCACATTTAGGCAGAATTTATCATAGAGCTAATGCACATGGTTTTTTTATTTCAGCTTCTGGTTATGCACCATCTGCTATGACTGCGTCTAAGGAAGCTTTAGCTAAAAATGCTCTATTAGTTCTTTTTGATCTTGAAGAATTTGTAAAAATTATTGAGAAAGAAATTGATTTTAAAGAATATTCTAAAAACAAGATTCAGGCAGCCATAATAGATAAAGAACCATATAAAAAATTGCTGGAATAACATCTAATACGAGGCTTCTTTTGGATCTTGATCTCAGCTTACGCTTTCCACACCTCCGTCAAACGAAGATTTTTTTTTACCATGATGGTGGAGTTACTTTCTACATCCGTGTAGAAAGTAATAGGACAACCGCTTCTCTCGTTTGAATATATCGAAGACATTTCAAAACTTTCCAAGTTTTGAAATTGCAACCATATAGCAGGGATTTTTTCCAGCGCTAAACTTCCTTGACGAATACGCTCAGAGCCTGTATTCCCAGTATGGTGACTGCGGTAACGATGGCTCCCGCAATAATCACACCGATAATGACCGCCGGCAGGGTTTTGCGTTTCCGGAGGCCCAAAACCCAGGCGCCCAAGGTGCCTGTCCAGGCGCCGGTGACCGGCAAAGGGACGGCCACAAACAGGGCCACCCCGAACCAGCCCCACCGTTCAACCCCCTTGTGGAGCTTGGCCCGGGCACGCTCGACAAAGCAGTCGAAAAAAGTTTCATACCATTTCATCAGCAGAAACAGCTTGTGAAAGGTTGAAAGGAATACCCAGCAGGCGGGGGCTACCAGGGCGTTTACCGCGGCGGCGAAGGGGTAGGCAAAATACCAGGGAATTCCATGGGCAACGGCAAAGGGGATACCTCCCCGGAGTTCGGAGATGGGGAGGAATGACAGCAGGGCGGTCCATAAATAGATTTCGATGGTTTCCATGGGTAAAAAGCATATCAGAAAAGCGGCGGCAGGCATAGGGGCGTATCAGGGCGGCTGCATTTTTTATCAAGCTCTGTCCCTGTTTTTCCGGTAAATCGATCAGCGTCCGATAGCTTCCCCGTTTTCCAGAGGAACACCAACGGTAACGGACTAGTCCGTGCCTTCAGATAGCCCTGTGCCGGTATTTTTCCTCCCGGAGAAACCGGAGAATATCGCCTGCAGAGTGTTACACAGGGGAAACCCGGAAAAAAA
>JAISVD010000154.1 GCA_031271875.1 Spirochaetaceae bacterium
AGCTGGTTATCGCCGGATCATTTTTTGCCGACTGTGCCAGAAGCGCCAATGTGGAGAGGATAATCGTATCCTGAGACACGGTATTGACCACCGATGTATCGGAAAGCAGCAGTTGCAACGCCGTTGTATCAACATCCGTCGGGATGGACTCAAATATTCTATCCATAAAATCCACGGGGTCGATGGACGAAAAATCGACACCCGTATTTGTTATAGTATTGATCGTATTTGTAATGGCTTCAACAGAAAAGGTAGTATCAGTAGCCAGCTTCAGGATAGATTCCTTTTCTCCTGAAGAAAGCCCCTTGAGTTCCCCATCCGATTTCTTTCCCAATTCCTTGAGCAACTGTTTCCGCTCCTCCCCCCGGGCGTTTTCCGCTTGGTTGACAAGCTCGGCGGTAGACAGATTTTTATATATATTGTTCCTTTTCAGCCCGGAGGCGAGGGAAGTACCGAAAACACTGTCACAGGAAACCAGTATCAGGGAAATACCCAGAAAGATACAGATACGTATAAAAAAGTGAAATATTTTCATATGTTCCTCCGAAATTATCGGCAAGCTGTTTTATAGTATAGCACCATATTATAGTAAAAACAATCTAATTATGCAGCGCGCGATTCAGGGATAATCTTTATAGGGGGACAGAGCTTGTCAAATCATCTCCTGAATGCCGCTGAATAACTGGATTTATTCAAAAAACAGGGACAGAGCTTGGTTGTAACTACCATTACTGTAAACGGATAACCATCCGGTCATATGAACCTTTGATTCGTCCTTTTCGGACATGCTGCCTCTGTTATTCCGTTCCGAGGTTGTCCACGGTATAATCATAGATATGCCATATTCCGTCCCGCTGGCGCAGAAAATAGGTGTATCGTTTTTTCTCCTGGAACCCGTCATAACTGAACCATTCAAGAACGGAAACCGTTCCCTCCGTAGTGGTATACATGGTCTTCTCGATCTGGAACGACTCAGGGATTGCGACAATATCCCGGTCTATCCGATCCTGACGCAAATCGAGTTTGTAATCCTCCAGCATCCGCGCCCTGCCGTCGGCGGATTCGGCGCGGTATCGCCGGTTCCGGGCGGGATCCCGGAGCAGCATCTCCTCCACATCCATATACAGAAAATACTGATCCCAGAGGCTGCGCTGGCGGGAGGTAAGGGTGTAACTGATTATCTGATCCGGCGGAATCTGCTCGGGGCGGAGAATATCCTTTGTCTCCGGTGAAACAGGAAGCGCCCCTCCTGCCGCCGATGGAGCGGGGCGTATCTCCAGAGTAAGCCTGTTGGATCGTATCGGAGAAACTGCCTGAGCAACCGTGGAGGAGTTGAACGCTGCCAGACTTCCCGCAGGAATCTCAAGACGGTTCAGTTCAGGATAAAACCAGTTTTCAAGATAATACACCCCCGGTTCCGATATTTTCAGATAATCCCTGACATTTTCCACAAAGGAATACTGTTCACCCGGTTCAAGGGATATCTCCCGGAAAAAAACAGGTTGATTAGTACTGCGTTTTCTGATAAAACCATCTGTATGGATTAAGGGCATATTTTTTACAGTATAAGCCGCGAAATCCGTACTGAATATACGGTCTTCGGCAAGTTTGAATCTGATCGTCCTGGAACCGGAGTTTGCTATTGTTATCCGTACCTGTATGGGATTATCCGCAACTGCCGAATCCGTATAGTAAATGGTTTTGTCAAAAAACCGTATAGAGATATCGGCGCTGTTGGTCCCGGTCTCCTGTGCGGACAGTACCGACGGGACAGAAAGCGCAATTATTGATATAATTACCGTAAGAAGACGTTTCACCTGTGAACTCCTGACGTTAGTTACTTTATATATCGGAACATTTATATGAATACCTTACCTTCAAGTTTATTGCAAGAACACATTCACCGCTGGCCAGAGATGAGGGAAACTATCAAATCCCTTGCAGAAGGGGTCTGGCCCCGGGAGATAGACGGCATCCAGGGGGGACTCCACGGGTTTTTCCTCGAAGAGTACCGCCGCGCCTTTCCCGGTAACATGATGGTGGTGGTTCCCACGGAAAAGGATGCGGAGTCGCTCCTTTCGGACATCGAAAACGACACCGCCGAGGCAGTACTTTTGCCCTGGTGGGGTTCCATGCCATACCGTCCGGTTGCCCGGGGTTCCCTGGTGTTCGGCCAGCGCGCGGCGGCCCTCGCAAAGATGACCGGGGACGCAAGTACCGGAAATGCCGGAAAGCGGCGCATCTTCGTCCTGACCCAGCGGGCCTTCCAGACACCGGTTCCGCCGCCTGAGTATATCCGTTCCCTCATCTTCACCCTGAAAAAGGGGGCCGGTATCGACACCTCTGCCCTGGCGGAGCGGCTTGCGGGATACGGCTATGTCCGGGTTCCCCGGGTCACTGTCCGGGGGGAATTCACCCTGCGGGGGGAGGTACTGGATATCTTCATGCCCGGCGAGGATGATGCCCACCGGATCGTATTCGATTTCGACAAAATCGAGCAGATCAGAACATTCAATCCCGAAGACCAGACATCTACCGGTACCAGTGAAACGCTGCGTATCTACCCGGTGAAGGAGGTCGTCTGGACCGATGAACTGGTGGAATCCCTGCGGAACAAATTCCGCGGAGAAAAACTTGCGGGGCGGGAGGATTTTCCCGCAGAACGTGTTCCGCAGGGGACAGAGGTGCTTATCACGGAGCTGATGATACGGAAGGAGAGTGAAGGGGAGGAACTCTTCTATCCTGTGGTATTTGATTCGGCGTATTCTGTTCAGGATTACCTTCATCCTGAGGATACGGTGCTGTTCCTTGACTACGACCGGCTGGAAAACGCTCAGGAGAGCTTTGAGCGGGAGTACACCGGTCTCTACCGCAAGGCAAAGATGGAAACCGCAGTACCACGACCCGAAGAGCTGCTCTTCCGGTTTCAGGATATCGAAAAAAAGCATGAGCGGCGGCTCCTGTTCCGCACCATCAGGGGGACAGAGGCAGCGGGAAGCGGGAGGATCCATTTTAACTGCGATCCTCCCAGGAGTTTTTTCGGGAATATCACCTATCTCAAGGAGGAACTCGCTGTTCTGCTCAAGGACAACTGGCAGGTGTTTATCTATGCGGACTCCGAAAACCAGGCGCTGCGGATACAGGAGGTTCTGAAGGATTTTGCCATAACAATTATCCCTCAAGCACTCTCTTCGGGGTTCGGAATACCGGGTCTCAAGATACTGGTTATTCAGGAAAACGAGATCTTCGGACGCCGGCGGCGAACTCCCCGTTCGGTAAAGCACGCGAAAAGCGCTGTGATCGATACCTTTGTGGAACTGAATCCCGGCGACTATGTGGTTCATGTGAATTACGGTATCGGGCAGTTCAAAGGGATCGAGCGGGTCAAGGCTCTGGGAAACGAACGGGATTATATCAAACTGGAATACGCCGGGGAGGAGACGGTTTTCATCCCTATTGAGCAGGTGAATCTGGTTCAGCGTTATATCGGAAACGAGGGGGAGGCCCCGCGGCTCGATACTCTCGGTTCCAAAAGCTGGGAAAACAGGAAAAACCGGGTCAAAAAATCGGTGGAGGATATCGCTCAGCGGCTTATCGACCTCTACTCCCGGCGGAAAGCCGCCAGAGGGTTCGCCTTTCCCCCTGATTCGGAGTGGCAGGCGAGTTTTGACGCGGCCTTTCCCTATGAGGAGACCGATGACCAGATCACCTGTATCGCCGATGTCAAGGCGGATATGGAAAAGCCTGTGCCCATGGATAGGCTTATCTGCGGGGATGTGGGGTACGGAAAAACCGAAGTCGCCCTCCGGGCGGCTTTCAAGTCGGTGATGGGGGGCAAGCAGGTGGCTTTTCTCGCCCCCACCACTATACTGACGGAGCAGCATTACGAGACCGCTCTGGAACGGTTCGGAAATTTTCCGGTCAGGATCGCTCAGCTCTCCCGTTTTATCCCAAAACCGGAACAGAAAAAGATACTGGAAAAGGTCGCTTCCGGGGAGATCGATATCCTGGTGGGGACCCACCGGATTATCCAGAAGGATGTGAAATTCAAGGAGCTGGGGCTGCTCATTATCGATGAGGAGCAGCGGTTCGGGGTGAAGGACAAGGAGCGGCTCAAGGAGCTCAAAGCGAATGTGGACTCCCTCTCCATGAGCGCGACCCCCATTCCCCGTACCCTCCATATGTCCCTCCTCAAGATACGGGATATGAGCCTTTTGACCACACCGCCGCGGAACAGGCATCCCATCGAAACGGTTATCGACGGATACAACGATGACCGGGTTGCCGCCGCCATCCGGCGCGAGGTGGAACGGGGAGGGCAGGTATTCTATCTGCATAACAGGATCGAGAGCCTCGATGAGGTGCGCCTCCGGCTTGAACAGCTGGCGCCGGAGATGCTCATCGATACAGCTCACGGACAGATGTCGCCTACGGAGCTGGAGGATATTTTCCGGCGCTTCAAAATGGGGGGCTTCCATGTGCTGGTTTCCACAACGATCATCGAAAACGGCATCGATATTCCGAATGTGAACACGATCATCATCGACCGGGCGGATATGTACGGCGTCTCCCAGCTCTATCAGCTCCGGGGGCGGGTGGGGCGTTCCGACAGGAAGGCCTACGCCTACCTGTTCTACCCCGAAGGCCGGGCCCTTTCGGAGATCGCCATGAAGCGGCTCCAGGTTATTTCGGATTTCACCGATCTGGGGAGCGGGTTCAAAATCGCTATGAAGGATATGGAGATCCGCGGCGCCGGAAACCTGCTGGGCCGTGAGCAGTCGGGGGATATCTACTCGGTGGGATTCGATATGTACCTCCGGCTCCTTGAGCAGGCGGTACAGCGGCTGTCGGATGAACATTTCGAGGAGGAGCAGGAGGCGTATCTGGAGCTCGAATATTCAGGGTTCATTCCGGATAGCTATATAGCAAATCCCCAGATCAAGATGGAGATATATAAGAAGATCGCTGCGGTTTCCGCTCAGGATGAGCTGGAGCGGGTATACGCCGAACTCCCGGACAGGTTCGGCCCCATTCCCGAAGAGGTGCAGAGTCTGCTCGCTCTCGCGGAGATACGGATCATCTGCAAGCGCCTCTCCATCTCCAGCCTGAAGGAGCGCCAGGGACAGGTGCAGGTTGAATTCAGCAAGGTGTCGAAGGTTTCCGTGGATCGGGTGCTTCGTCTCATAAAGGAGTCTGCGGGGCGGGTGAAGCTCAATCCAGCGCGGCCCAATGTGCTTATCCTCCAGACGGGTACCATCGGTCTCCGGGAGAAGAGCGAGTTTATCCGGGAAAAGCTGGAATCGCTTATCTTGGCGGATGCGGGGTAAGTAACGCGGAACCAGACCTTGGTTCTCAAGGATCAAGTCTTACGCCCCGGGAATCAGACTTTGGTTTCTGGGGCGCAAACAATGAGTCCGCGGACTTACATCTTGCGCCCCAGGACTTAACCTATAATCCCCGGGAACCAGACCTTAGTTCTCAAGACTGAAACCTTAATCTCTGATAACTAAATAGTAATCTCAGAAGATAGAAGGTTGAGTCCCCGGTACAAAAGCATCCATGCTGGGAAAACAACCGGGGCGATTATCTAATACTGATGATTAAAGCAACAATATGAAAATATCTGGTATTGGGATACATCCGGAATCTACTTAGAACGAAACCCGTTCATTACCAAACTTAATCCAAGTCCCAATTCCCACCTCAGTTGTAAAATCAGCTTCCCCCGATTCAAAAATATGTGTTTTTATGCTATGACTAAAAGGGGAATACTCAAAACCTCCGGTTTTGAAAAAGCTCTACTCCCTCCATGGATGGTGGTTGGGGCTTCCAGGGGAGCGGCTATAGGGTTGGGGACAGAGCTTGAGGGACTTGCCGGGAGGGCGGTTCTGGGGATGAGAGATAGTGGGTCTACCGAGAAAGCGGATTTGAGGGACAGAGCGTTGAGGGATGTTGGGGCTTCCGGGAATAAGCTCTTACCACCTTTCTAAAATTGATAAACGAGGTATATATGATTAAAGCTGTAGTGTTTGATTTCGGGAATGTGATCGCTGTGCAGGATACAAGCTGCTATAAAAAAATGAGCGCCCTCGCCGGTATTCCGGTTGAAAAGATACAATCCTTTTTCTGGAAACGGCGTGTTGAATACGACCGCGGCGACATTTTGGGGGTACGGATGTATGTCGAGGGGTTCCTGGAGGCGGGATATCCAGAAAAGGCCGACGACGAGCGGCTCTGCCGGGAGCTGGCGCTGCTGGATACCGGAAGCTGGCTTGATTATGACAAGGCCGTGATCGAGTGGACCCGGCAGCTCAAACGGGAAGGGTATCTGATCGGGGTTCTTTCAAATATGCCCTGGGATTTTCTCGATCTTCATGAAAAGGAGATACCTCTATTCGTTGAAGCGGACACGGCTGTGTTTTCATGCAGAGAGAAGCTTATCAAGCCCCAGCCGGAAATTTACCGGGTTCTCCTGTACCGTCTCGGCACTATCCCCGAGGAAACGGTCTTTTTTGACGATATCGAGGTAAATGTGGTCGCAGCGTGTGATCTGGGCATAAAAGGTATTCTCTGGAATGGGCTTGAGCAGGCGCGGGAGGATTTTAACCGGATCAAGATAGGTTAGGGGGACAGAGCTTGAGGAACCACATTAGGAAAGCGGTTCTGAGGGACAGAGCTTATGCGGGTTTTGAAATCAGCATTGTATCTTTATTAAGACATGATGATAAAATTTTTAACATTATAGTATTAATTATGATACATATTCAGAGTTTTTCTACAAATCATATCTCCTTGATGGGACATCCATGTTCCATAGCCCAACGTATAACTCGATTTAAACGAGTTTGATACCCTTTTGTTCCCGGACTTTTTAACCAGGACACACAATCAGAGTCTACACGTATGGACAATGTTTGTTTTATTGGTTTTACATTGAAATAACGGGGTTTGAATAATACAGCTTGTTCGTCTGTTATTTCAGGTATATCTGAAAGATCAACAGACCGGTTTTTCAGGTTCTGAATTTCTTCAGGTGTTAAGGTGTTGTCGCCACTCATTATATAAAACCTCCTCTTTTAGGGTTGCTTTTCGAGACGAGATGAGCCGTATTCTCTCTCTTTCCACAAAAAAGACTGAAATAACAATTAAACCATCTATGCATCCAATTCCCACAAATCTGTCTTCATTTTCCTGAGAATGGCTTTCATCAAACATTTCAAGAAAATAGGTATCATCAAAAACAAATTTCGTTTTTTCGAATGACAGTCCATGTTTTTTTATGTTTATAGTATCTTTTTCTAAATCCCATTCGAATCTTCCATCACTACTGATAACTGTCATTTCAAACCCTTTTCATATACAATAATGTATATTATTTTTTGTATATTGTCAAATTGTGAGTGAAGAATAAGGAAGAGAAGAAGTGGGGAGTGTAGATAATCAATTAGTTTCATCTATTATTTATCATAAAATTATATATAAATAACTACGCATAATGGATATTCTGTCTACCAAAAGACAATAATAAAACCGTCCGTATTATCTGCGGACGGTATATCCTGTTTACTTTCCGAAGGCCAACTCCACAACTTCCTCCATCCTCGAAACAGGATAGAAAGCTATTCCCTTCTTTACATGCTCCGGAATGTCATCGAGGTCACGGACATTCGCTTTGGGTATGATGATCTGCTTTACCTTATTACGTTTCGCCGCGACGGTTTTCTCCTTGAGTCCGCCGATGGGAAGCACCTGACCGGTAAGGGAAAGCTCACCCGTCATGGCCAGACTCGGCTTGATGGCAGTTTGTTTTGCCAGAGACAGCAGTGCCGTCGCCATGGTAATACCTGCGGAAGGTCCGTCTTTCGGGGTCGCGCCTTCAGGAATATGGAGATGGATATGGTTCTTTTCAAACCACTCCACCGGGGATATCCCCTTCTCTATCGCATAGTGGCGTATCCAGCTCATGGCGATAGACGCGGACTCCTTCATGACATCCCCCATCTGTCCGGTCAGGCTGAATCCCTCCTTACCGGCGTTTGTTATCGCTTCAATAATCAACGTATCACCGCCCATACTTGTCCAGGCAAGCCCCAGAGATGTACCGGGATTATTGGCCCGTTTTATCTCATCGTCATTGAAGATGGGTTTCCCCAGGTATTTTTGGACAACATCGACATCCGCTGTCAACGGCGCAGATAGAGCCTCGGCGGCTTTTTTCTCAAGCTCCGATTCGTTTTTACCTCCCTTGCCCTTGGGTTTTACCTTCACCGAGGCCTCAAGCCCGATAACAGAGGAATTCATAACCAGCTCGGCGGCGTATTTGCGGTGTATCTTATCGAGATTCTTCTCAAAATTGCGGACCCCCGCCTCCCGGGCGTAACCGTTGGCGATGAACAGCAGCGAATCCTTTCCGTATTTGACCTGGTTTTTTTTAAGCCCGTTCTTATTGAGGCTCTTCGGAATCAGATAGCGTTTCGCGATTTCGACCTTCTCCATATCGATATATCCCGACAGGGTGATAATTTCGGCCCTGTCCATAAGCGGACCCGGAATAGAGTCCAGCGTATTCGCTGTCAGAATAAACAGGATGTTGGAAACATCAAAGGGCAGATCAAGATAATGATCGCGGAACATAATATTCTGCTCGGGATCAAGTACCTCAAGGAGCGCACTGGAAGGATCCCCCTGATAGCTCATGCCCATCTTATCGATCTCATCGATCATGAATACCGGCGCCTTTGACTTGACAATCTTGAGCCCCTGAATGATCTTTCCGGGCATCGCTCCGATGTAGGTACGGCGATGTCCCTTTATTTCCGCCTCATCACGCATACCGCCGACGGAAAAACGGAAAAAAGGTTTGTTCATAGCGTGGGCGATTGATCTGCCCACACTGGTTTTTCCAACCCCGGGAGGGCCCACAAGGAGAATAATGGACCCCTTGCTGTCCCTCTTCAGCTTGCGCACTGCGAGGTATTCGATAATACGCTTCTTTACATCCTCCAGTCCGTAGTGGTCCGCCTCAAGGCGCTTCTGCGCTTCTATCAGATTGAATTCCTCCGCAGGCGGATCGTTCCACGGCAGGTTCGTGATCGTCTCGAGATAGTTACGGGTAACAATATATTCACCCGAATTCGGATCCATCAGGGAAAATTTCTCAAGCTCGCTGTTGACCGCCTCCTTCACCTCCCCTTCAAAATGAAACCCCTCTATCTTGTCCTTGAAGTTCTGGTAGTCCGTGCTCTTCGCGTCGGTGGTCATCCCCAGCTCTTCCTTGATCGTCTTCAGCTCCTCCCGGAGGAAGTACTCCCGCTGGTTCTTTTCTATACGGTCGTTGATCTCGTTCTGTATCTTTTTCTGAATACGGAGAAGCTCCTGCTCCTTCTTGATATATACGAGAACCTGTTCCATGCGCTTGCGGACATTCTGCATCTCCAGTACCCGCTGCTGCTCATTCTTGTCAATATTGAGGATCGAGGTAATAAAATCAGCGATCTTTCCGGGATGGTCGATATTTATCATATTGAGCCGCATCTCTTCGGAAAAGAGCGGATTGTTTTCGGATATCTCCTTCATTTCACTTATCAATGCCCGGGTCAGGGCCTTAACCTCGAAGGTATCATCCTCCTGGTCATCCATATATTCAACCGCCGCAACCATGGGACGCCGCTCGTTCAGTATCTTTCTGATGCGGAAGCGTTTTATCGTTGAGATAAAAACATTGACCCCTCCGTCGGGGAGATTGATTTTTTTCGCGATACGGGCCGCTGTTCCCACACTGTAGAGGTCGGAAAGCGAAGGAATATCAACTTCGTTTTTAAGCATGACAATTCCGATTATACCATCGCCGGAATAGGCTTCATCGATAACCTTTGTATCGTCGGGAGAGTTGACCATCAGGGGGGTAAAAATACCGGGGAAAATCGGTCTTCCCATAAGCGGAATTATAAAAAGTTTGTTAGGAAGAAGCTGCTCTATCGGCACTATATTCTGTTCGGACATTCGTTTCTCCTCTCTCTATAAATATCAAATAAAAAGATGAAAAAAGCAAGTGAAGCACTGATAAAAACGGAAAGGGCTGTTTAAAAGGTTCATACCATTTGACATGCCCTTCCGTATTGTGAGCTGAACAGGTAGTGTTCGGCCTATTTCTTCTTGAGATACTTTATGCTGTCCAGCGCCACAGCGGCGATGATAATAAGCCCCTTGAATACAAATTGAAGGTTTGTATCGATACCGAGGAATGTGAGGCAGTATGTCAGGCTGGTAAAGATGATGACCCCGATGACCGCGCCGCCGATTTTTCCGATACCACCGTTGAAGGAGATGCCGCCGACAACGCAGGCAGCGATGGCGTCAAGTTCATATCCCTGACCGGTTCCGGCGCTGGCGTTCGCCTTGAAGGCTTCAAAGAAAGCGCCGAATCCGTAGAAGATACCGGCCATGATGAAAACCCCCATGGTGACCTTGAATACGCTGATACCGCTTACGCTGGCCGCTTCGGAGTTGTCCCCCACGGCATACATGTTCTTGCCGAATATGGTTTTGTTCCAGATGAACCACGCCACAAAGACAGCAATAATCGCGGGAACGATGAGCTTGGGAAATGTAATCAGCTCCCCGTTAACAACTCCGAGAATCCAGCGCCCTCCCAGGAGATCCTTTATACTGCTGTCGATTGAACCCACCGGGGTTCCGCTGGTTCCAAAGAAGAGCAATCCGTAGATAATCAGCTGTGTCGCAAGGGTTGAAATAAAGGGGTGTATCTTCAGCCTTGCGGTGAAAACCCCGGCAAAGGAGCTGAACAATACACAGAGGGCAACCGAAATAATGAGCGCCATAATGACCCTTACGCCCATCGGGAGAGGGGTAAAATCCCAGGGACCCATACGGAAAAAGGTCACGATATTCCTTCCCGGATGCAGTATCAGTCCGGTAATAACCGAACCCAGTGCGACCATGCGCCCCACACTCAGATCAGTTCCCGCCAGCAGTATCAGCCCGGCAACGCCAAGGGCATAGAACATGCGGGTAGAGGACTGTTCAAGGATGGTGAGTATATTCGGCAGCGACAGAAGGTTGCCATGACTGGTGAGAGGCGCCAGAATGATGCAGACGACAAAGAACACGAGGATCGCCAAATACAGACCGTTATCGAGGAGGAATTTGGACATCTTGAATTTGTAGATGTAATTCCTGAAACTCAATATCATATTCTCCCAAAAATCCGTTTTCCCGTTGCGTAAAATCCTGTTTGTCTGAATATGATCGATAAAGGCCTGGTTCTTTGCGTCCTTTGAGGCTCCCATAATAGACTGGTATTTGCTTTTCGCGTCAAACAGCTTCGACTGCAATTCAAATTTATGGACCTCCAGCTCCTCCTTCAGGTCATCCGCACCGGATTTTCCGGCACGGATTTTTTCC
>JAISVD010000156.1 GCA_031271875.1 Spirochaetaceae bacterium
ATACCCAAGATCGATGACGCTCCCTGGCCGGGTTTTCCGCCGGATCTCACCAGTATCATGACGGTCATCGCAACCCAGGTTGAAGGTACGGTTCTCATTCACGAAAAGATGTTTGAATCCCGTATGTTCTTTGTGGATAAACTTATCGGTATGGGCGCGCGGATAACCCTCTGCGACCCCCACCGCGCTGTTGTGTCGGGGCCGAGTATTCTTCACGGTTCCGAACTGACATCCCCCGATGTCCGGGCGGGTATGGCGATGCTTATCGCCGCCCTTGGCGCCCGGGGGGAAAGTATCATACGGAACGTCTACCAGATTGAACGGGGATACGAGCGGCTTAGCGAACGGCTCCAGAGCCTCGGCGCAAGGATAACCAGAAAATCTGTATGATAAATCAGTCTTTCCTGGTAAATACAGAGCAAAGACATTATAACAAAGAGGGGAAACAGAAAAAAGGTTCAGGTGAAGCGAGATTCACCTGAGTCCGCATACCGTGAATCGGCGTAGTTTTCTGTTAGTTTTTCTCATTTTAGCTATAACGCATTTACCCTGACCCTGATATGATACATTTGACTCTCATGGTTGTTTTCTGTTATAATAAATGACCAATTTGGGAGAAGAAAATGAAACGTTTCTTTTTATTTGGAGTCATGCTTCTGTGTATGGGAAGCGGTCTGTGGGCCCAGAATGTCGAGTATATTCAGGAAAAGGAAAAATTATATACCCTTGACCTTGAATATTACCCTGATATTCAGGAACTCAAGATCACCTATACCTGCAACTCCGGTATTTTTGACGAGCGGGAAGCTATCACTACTATCAAAAGCAAGCTTATAACCTTTACAAAGGAAAACGGATATTTTTCCTATTCCTTTTACACCAAGGATATTCTGAAATTTGATAATGAAAGCAGACTTGCCAAATACACCTCTTTTGTAAAATTCCATTACTGATAGTATCTTTACCGTTTGTTCTATATAATATAGAGGCATTTCAGAGAGGAAAAAGCGGAAAACCTCCCCATGATCCATGGGGAGGTTTTGTTTTCTTCCTGCCGGACTGTGTTTGATCAGAGCGTGAATATGAGCGGATTGCTTGGAGAAGCGGGGGACAGCAGGGCATGATCGCCTGAAAGATGAAACCTTGCGTTTTTACCCGATCCGGTATATAAAGTAGTATGAGCTGATTTCAAAACTCGGGTGAGATTTTGAAAAAGACTCTTTACAGGAGATACCGGAATGAAAGGACGTTTTGATTTTTCCATCTGTGAACTGGGACCCAGAAAAGTTGAGTCCCCTATCAAGCTGTCCAATACATACGGCAAATTTATTGCCAACTATGTAAAGGATGATCAGTTTGTTCACTATAATATCGATGTGTACAGCGATGCCTCCTCCGAAGAAATCGCCGACAGCCAGGCCAATATTATCCAGAAAGCCGGCCCCCGGGAAAACATCTATTTTAATCCCAAACATGTCCATGCCGGAATCTGTACCTGCGGAGGCCTCTGTCCGGGGCTGAACGATGTAATCCGTTCCGTTGTCCGCTGCCTCTGGCACCGCTACGGGGTTCGCAGGATCAGCGGTATCCAGTACGGATTTAAAGGGTTTCTTCCCGAATACGGTTTTGAACTGAAGGAGCTCGATCCCGATATTGTTGATGATATCCATAAAACCGGCGGTTCCTTTCTGGGTACAAGCAGGGGCGGCGGTGAGCGTATTATTGAAATCGCCGACGCAATCGAGGCCCTGAACATGAATATGGTATTCATAATCGGCGGTGACGGTACGCAGCGGGGAGCTCTCGAGATCGCCGAGGAGATTGAGAAGCGCAATCTCAAGATAGCTATCGTAGGGATTCCTAAAACCGTTGACAACGACCTCTCTTTTATCCAGAAATCCTTCGGTTTTGATACCGCCGTCGTAAAAGCTACCGAAGCTGTCGCCGCCGCCCACATGGAAGCCCATTCCCATATAAACGGAATCGGTCTGGTAAAGCTGATGGGCCGGGAAGCCGGTTTTATAGCAACCCATACCGTCCTCGCAAGCCATGAAGCGAATTTCTGCCTTATTCCGGAGGTTCCCTTTGACATGGACGGCCCGAATGGTTTTCTTGCAGCTCTTGAAAAACGGATCGAAAAGAGCCACCACGCTTTAATCGTTGTTGCCGAAGGCGCCGGTCAGCTCCTGCTTCAGGCCACCAATGAGAAGGACGCATCGGGGAATAAAAAACTCGCCGACATCGGCGTATTCCTGCGGGACCATATAACACAGTATTTCCGCGAAAAAGAGATACATATCAACCTGAAATATATGGACCCCAGCTATCAGATACGTTCCGCCCCTGCAGCGCCTATCGATTCGATCTATTGCGAGCGACTCGGCAATAATGCGGTACATGCGGCAATGGCCGGCAAGACGAAGCTGCTTATCGGTGTTGTACACAACAAATTTGTACATCTGCCGATAGATGTGGTGGTCACGAAGAAAAACTATGTAAACCCCGAAGGTTCCCTCTGGAGGGACGCGCTTGACACTATCAGTCAGCCTGTTCTCATGCTTAACAAACCGGAGGATGTTGAGAATAGCCGCAAGTAGCGGGGGGCGGCGATACCCGGATATCCTGATGGACGGGACACGCCCATCCCCGCCGGAACGTGTTCAAGGGAGCGAGGACGCGGTGTTCACCGCAACCGCGCTCCTTTTTTATTCGCAGTGAGAAGAGGTAGTATGGTGAAATTCAGCAAAAAACTGTTTGGAAAGGCGGCAGTGATCGCAGCAGTCGCAGCGGTCGCTCTGATTATTATCGGTATTGCGGGATGCAGCACCGCTTCCGGCGGAAACGGCGCGGGGGGCGCTCCCCTCGGGATGGACAGCGCCGTTGTCTCCGGTATCCTCGAAAACGGCATCTCCTATTACGTGATCGAGAACGCGGAACCGGAAAACAGGATATTCCTCCGGCTTGTTGTAAAGGCGGGGTCGATCAATGAGTCCGACGACCAGCGGGGCGTTGCCCACTTTGTCGAGCATCTTGCGTTTAACGGTTCCGAGCATTTTGCTGAAAATGAACTGATAGATTATTTTGAATCCATCGGAATGTCCTTTGGCCCTGAAGTGAACGCCTACACCAGCTTCGAGGAAACGGTTTACATGCTCGAACTCCCTGCCGATGACCCGGATATGCTCGCGCAGAGTATGCTGGTCCTCAGCGACTGGGCTTCGGCCCTTACCTTTGATCCCGTCCAACTGGATAAGGAGCGGAACGTCATTGTAGAGGAGTGGCGGCTCGGGCGGGGAGTGCGGGGACGGAT
>JAISVD010000181.1 GCA_031271875.1 Spirochaetaceae bacterium
AGTATGAAGAATGCCCCACGGCCGATGAGTATGCAGTTACCCTCCACTGCGGATTCGAGGAGTGCGGTCTGAAGGTAATCCAGGTATTCATCCCTGTCCTTTGCCAGGGACGCGAAAAAACCGGGTTTCCGCTCGTCGTATTTCTTGAGTTTCTCTTCGGGGAACCCCAGGGCCACCAATTTCTGTTCAATTATTTTGCGACCGATAAACCGATAGTTCAATTTCTGAGCTAAAGAAGCGGCAATCTCATCCCCAAGAGCGGCAACCTGCCGTGAAATAGCTATAACTGCCATATATACCTCCTTGTCTCTTGAAAAAAAAATACATTCGCATATACTGAATCTGACAGGTTCCTGCAAAAATACACTAAGTCCGGAAGCGCGTTCCTGTTTATTCCGTGAAACCTCCGGGATTTACAGAATCCCTCCTAAACAGGATATATCCAATATCCGGATATGTCAAAGGAATATGTATGATTGACGAAAAAAGGCTTAAATGGAAAGAGTCGTGGAGGTCCGATGTATTCAAAACCCCGGTTTTTACCGTCCAGAAGATACTGAGCATCTCTCCTGAAGGCAGGGGCAGGGAGTATATCACCCTTGACGCTCCCGACTGGGTTATTGTCATCCCGGTACTGAAAAACGCCGGGACCGGGAAACCCGATTTCGTGATGGTCCGGCAGTGGCGTCACGGCGCCGGACAGATGAGCGCGGAATTTCCCGGCGGGGTGATGGAAAAAAACGAAAAGCCCGAAACCGCTGCGGGACGGGAACTGCTGGAGGAGACCGGATACCGGGCGGGTAAGATGATTCACCTGGGAACGGTAAGCCCCAACCCCGCCATAATGAGCAACAGGGTTCATTTTTTTGCCGCCGAGGAGCTGGAAGATACCGGCGCGACCTCGCCGGATGAAGACGAATATGTCAATACCGAGATAATGCCCGGTTCCGAGGTGTTCCGTAAAATGGGACACGGGCAGTTTATCCACAGCCTTATGAGTACGGCCCTGCTACTGTATCTTCAGCAAAATCCTTCCCTGATAACATAAAGGCCCTATTCTCAAAGGGGTATACATCCTTGAGAACAGGGCCTTACATAATTCTGCATATCCCTTTCGGACGCCTTGTTTCAGTGGTTTGCGGAAAGAGTATTTTCGTATTTTGTAAGCGGGTTGTACATCCCTTCCCGGTACTCTCCCCGGAGGCTCGGGATTTCGATCACCATACCCGGAAGTATCAGATCGGGATTGTTGGGATTTTTCATCCTGCTCTTGTTTGCCTCATAGAGATTTCTCCATATCAGCGGGTTATTGTATACCGCCGGGTTGCCGGAGATATTCCAGAAACAGTCCCCTGTCTGTGAGTACAAATGGACCGTGTAGTATTTGGGCAGCGGCGTTATCTCCCTTACAGGCCCCAGCGCTTCCAGCGCTTTCTGGGCGTATTCGCTTGTCAGTCTGTAATTCTCCTGGTCAAAGGCCTCCGTTCCGGCGGCAATGGCCTGCCCAGCGGCGGCAACTTCATCGGGCCATTGCCGGTCTGCGCCGATCCGCTCAGCCCATTTAAGGCGCGAACGGGCCGCGTTCATGTCCCGTTCAGCCTCTGCCCGGGCAAGGGCTTTTTCGATATAGGCCTCCGAGAGTTCCGCGTTCCTTATGGCTTCTGCGGAATACTCGGTTGCCAGATCGTACTCTCCCTCATCGAAGGCCCGCTGTGCCAGAACGGTGTACCGGTGGGCCTCCCGCTGGTAGGGGTTGTTGCGGTAACTGTTCGCAAACAGGGAAGCGGCCAAAAACAGACACAGACTCAGTATGGTTATAGAACGTTTCATTCCTGACCTCCCTGCTCGATAGTTTCATCTGCCGGGGCACTCTCCCCGACGGCTTCCGGTTCTATGCGTTCCGTCTCCTCAGGTATATCCTCTTCCGGTTCCGGGTCGTCCGGGAGCGGTGCGAGGATATCCGCCTCGTCCGCCAGGTAGTCAACCTCTTCGACCTTCCTGTTTGCAGAGTCCATGGCCGCCTGGGCCGCGTTCCGCCTGATGAGCGCTTCCTGATAGACGTTTGCGAAGGCCGTTGAGGCTGCTTCAAACAGCCGCCACGCGTCCTCGTTCTGTCCCTCCCCGAGGTATGCAGCGGCCTGGTTATACAGCTCCTGGGCCGCAACATATTTATCTTTGAGAATCACCCCGGCCCGTATGGAGTCACTTTCCGCTTTTGCCGCGGAAGCCTTTTCCTGCTCTCTTTCGGCAAGTACGCCAAAGCCGTTGTTGAGCACCTGCATGAACAGCTCATGCCCGTCCGTAACGAACTCCAGGATGGCTTCCGGTTCGGCCCCCTGCTCAAGCAGATATTCGGCCTCGATAAAACAGTCCAGTGCGGCGTTATAGTCTTCGGGGTCGTATTCCGCGAAACCGAGGGAATCGATTCTTCTCATCAGCGTGAAGGAGGAAGCTGTCTTTTCCAGGGCCTGATAGTATACGAGAGCGTTAAGCCCCGCTTCATAGGCTTCCTCTTCGCTGCCGCTCTGTCCGAGGAGGTCATTGAACTCTTCGCGTTTTGAATCGGCAAAAATCAGGTGTTCGGGAAAATCAACCCCCGCTCCTGCGTCAATCGCCGCCTTTCGCGCGTCGGCAACCATTTCCACCAGCAGGGCGTTGCGGTCAGTTATCGCTGTACGGTAGATTTCATCGTACCGCCGTGCTGCTTCCGTATATCCTTCGGCGGTATCCTGGTTATAGAGCTCCTCGGCTTCTATCCATTCATCCGGGTATGCCGAGTCAAAGCCATTCGCGAGGACACGACTCCGGGCTGCTTCCGCGGCGGCCTGCATTTCAAGGTATGCCGTATCTGATTCCGGCTCCGGGGGAGGCGCCTCTGGGGGAGGCGCCGGCTCCGGCGTCGGGGTTTCCACAGGCTGAGGCTCCTGCTCTATTGGTTCAGGAGTGGTTTTACAACCAGCAAATACCCACAATATAAAAAGACACATAAAAAACAAAAGTGGTATTTTTTTCAGCATGTCTTATCTCCCCCTGTATAACTTGATATGATCCTATTATTTAATATAATAAAAGAAAAAGCAAGGAAAAATAGAGTTTGATTTTTTTTGTGAAAAAATGTGATATACTGTAATATCAATCCCGTGAAATGTTACAGGAGTTTGTATGGCTGATGATTTTTCATTTGAGATTACCCGTCATTTTGGTGTTTTGTCGGAAAGAAAAGACTGGACAATGGAACTCAATCTTGTCTCATGGAGCGGCAGAGAGCCTAAATATGATATCAGAAGCTGGTCTCCGGACCATCAGAAGATGGGGAAGGGCGTTACCATGACCAAAGAGGAGCTTCTGGCCCTGAAGGAGCTGCTTTCTTCTATATGATATTCGGGTTTTGGAATAGACTCATTTATTTTTTGATTGTTCAGGAAATTTTTGCAGTAACCATTTCAACAGTTCCAACTGATCGCCATTTGTAGCCCGGCGAACCTGGATCAAAAGTTTTTGTAAGTCAGGGCGGGGTAATGTGACATTAGAGGCTCCTTCATTACACACGGAACATATAGCCCGTAAATTTGAAGGATCATCAGTTCCGCCCATACTTTTGTCGATAATATGTCCAATATGTAGACGTGTTTTTTTAGTTTGATCGTAAGTGTGCGGTTCTCCGGCGACAGCTCCACACATTTGACAAGTAAAGCCGTTTCTGTCCAGCACATAGGCTCTGGTTTCTTTGGATATTCCTCGTGAAAATGCAGGCTGCGGCTTGTCCGTTTCCAATAGATATTCACCAACTTTAAGGTTGCTTCGGTCATGGTGCGTCAGGATTTGATAACCTTCTTCATCACGCAATTCACGGACACGGCGAGCCCATTCGGAGGTTCCGGCAATTTCCCGCAGCTCATCGGAATTCAGTACTTTACCAATATTTGCCAAAAAATGCATCCGTAGTTTTGCCCGTGATCCTGCTTGTCCTTTTGCCATTACGCGAATCTTCTTTCCGGCAATTTATGTTCAATAAATGATATATACAAGTCCAATGCTTTTTTTATTTGAAGTCCTACAGCTTCTGCAACCGGAGGAGGAAAAGCATTTCCAATTTGCCGGTATACATTTGTCTTACTTCCGGTAAAAATCCAATCCGGAGGAAACCCTTGGACTCGCGCAACCATTTCTGTAGTAAGTCTCGGTAAGCCTTCAAAATCTTTCGCCGGAGAATCATTTGCTATTCCTTTACCGTCAACACCCAACGAAGCCCATGCCTTCCGTGCCCGTGTCGGCCCTAAATCCGGCCCACCGTGTTTTTTGCTTCCACCCACAATGGTAGGCGCAATATCACTGGCTATTTTTTCCCATTGGGTTGCATTTTTCCAACCGTTTTTTGCCATTAAAGTGTATAACAACTTCCCAACTGTTGGCGGATTC
>JAISVD010000222.1 GCA_031271875.1 Spirochaetaceae bacterium
GATACTCCGGGTATGCGGGAACTGGGGCTGGAAATCGGAGACCTCTCGCAGTCGTTTGCCGACATAGAAGCTCTGTCCCTCCAATGCCGGTTCAGGGATTGTTCCCACGGCAGCGAACCGGGCTGTGCGGTCCGGGAAGCGGTTGAACGGGGCGAGCTCGCGCCGGAACGGCTGGGGAATTACGCGAAGCTGGAAAAGGAGCTGAAATATGACGGCCTCAATTCCCGGCAGATCGAAAGCGAAAAATTCAACGCCATGTTCGGAGGTACAGCGGGTATGAAAAGTTTCCGGAAGATGATAAAGGAAAAGAAACGGTAAAACAGCGGAGCGCAGGTTCGGTTAAGGGCCTGCGCTTTTTCTTGTCGCACAGATAAATAACCAGCCGATTGCGGTTGTTCTCCCATAGATGATATACTTCTTCCCATGAAACAGTTCCTGTTATTTGTGATATTTCTTGCTGCGGCTTTCTGTACTGCCGTTGTTCTCATGATTCTCTTTGCGGGCGGACTGGGTGAACTTCTCCGGTGGACAGGCGAAGCCGATTCCCTGCTTGTGACGGCGGTTTTGGCTCTCGGATTCTCAGCCGCCGCTTTTTTCTTTGGGATTTTTACGGGGGATTACTCCTGGGTGGATCGCCTCTGGAGTACCCTGCCTGTGGCCTTTGTCTGGTATTATGCCGCCCGCGGCGGATTCTCCCTCTCCCTGCTTATCACCGCACTGCTTGTGACTGTTTGGGGATGCAGACTGACCTGGAATTTCGCGATGAAGGGCGGGTATACCGGTACCGAAGATTACCGCTGGAGTATCCTTCGGGGACGGATTACAAATCCGATACTCTGGCAGCTTTTCAGTCTCCTGTTCATATCCCTCTTTCAGATAGGATTGTTTGTACTGTTTACCTATCCCGTCCGTTATATCGCCTCTTTCCCTCATGAGGGTATGCCCTATCTGTTTATCCCGGCGGCCATGCTGGGGGCGATCTGTATCGCCATTGAGACCATCGCGGACAATCAACAGTGGCGTTTCCAGCAGGCAAAACACGGCCCCGGGGACAGAGCTCCGGCCCGTTACCGGGAGGATATCCGCCGCGGATTTCTGACTCAGGGACTTTTCGGTGTGTGCCGTCACCCCAACTATTTCGGAGAACTCGGGTTCTGGTGGTCGGTGTGGCTCATGGCGCTCTCTTTTGGCGGCGGCCCGATGGCAAGCGGCCTTTTCGGGCCTCTCGCGCTGACTGTCCTGTTTATCGGTTCAACCATCTTTACAGAAAGCCTGAGCGCCGCCAAGTATCCCGCCTACCGGGAGTACCGGAAGAAGGTCAGTCCGATCATTCCCTGGTTTCCCGGAAGGGATTAATATGGAGGCGTTTTTCATGGATGTGACCATCGGCCTCCTCGATGAAGGCGAGATCGGGGAGGCCGCAGAGGTGGTGAATTCAGTGTTTGATGAATTTATCGGCCCGGAGTATTCCGAAGAGGGCCGAAATACCTTCAGGGAGTACGCCTCCGGCGAAGCCATAGCCGAGCGGATGCGCGGAAAGAGCGGTCTGTTTATCGCAGCAAGAGAGAAGGGGGGTGTTATCGGCGCTTTGGAGGTGCGGGACGGAGATCATATTGCCCTGTTCTTCGTAAAAAGCGACGGTCACAGGAAGGGCATCGGACGGCAGTTATTCAGCTATTATCTGGAGATTATCGAAAAATCATACCCCTCTGTCCGCAGGATATCGGTAAAATCGGGGGATGCCCGCCGGTAGGGTGTTCTGGAGCTCAGTTCTGTCCCCGTCCCGAAACTGCCATAACAATTGACGTCATTTAAAGCTCTGTCCCCGTTCACACCCTTTCCGCTTTACGCCTTTTAGCTTTCCCGCATGTTCTCTGTCAACGCAGGAGACCGGTATTTTCACGCGGAAAAGATTGTGAAACCGGTAAAATCATGTTATTCTGTATATTGACAGGGAGGTGGTGATGACCATCAACAGGGTTGCGGAAATTCTCGATGCTGACATAATTTGCGGAGAAGAGAGGGCCTCTATTGAGGTTTTTTCCGCCTGCGGCGCTGATCTTATGAGTGATGTCATGGCTTTTGTCAAAGAGCAGGTACTGCTTCTGACGGGGCTGATAAATGTACAAGTCATCAGGACCGCCAATCTGATGGATATTGACGCGATCTGCTTTGTAAGGGGGAAAAAACCTTCCGAGGAGATGGTTGAGATGGCCCGGGATATGGGGATTATTCTGCTAAAAACCAAACTTCCCCTGTTCCTTTCGTGCGGAAAACTCTATGATTCGGGGTTAACCGGCGGCGGTGTACGGGTGATTGATTAGGAAGCGGAGCCCGGATGAATTACCATTATGCTGTATCTGGAGAGGATTTTGCTCTGGCCGGAAGTGTTTCCGCAGGGATGAAGAAGATACTTCAGCGGCTTGGAATTCCCCCTGCCGTTATCAAGCGTACTGCTGTGGCGATGTATGAGGCGGAGATCAATATGGTAGTCCACGCCGGGGGCGGGGAGATAGATATCGATATAACCGATGTTGTGATAGAGATCGTATTCCGGGATCACGGTCCGGGGATACAGGATATAGATAAGGCGATGGAGGAGGGGTATTCAACCGCCCCGGAACTCGTCCGGTCCCTGGGGTTTGGCGCGGGGATGGGGCTGCCAAATATGAAGCGGAATTCCGACGAGATGGAGATTGTTTCCGTCCCCGGTTCGGGTACGACAATCACAATGAGGATCAGGATTCCCGAAGCGGAGGCTGTATAAAGGCATGGCGGAAAAACGTTCGGTTTTTCATTCGGTGGTACTCGATGAACCGGTATGCAAGGGGTGTACGGTCTGTGTTACCACCTGTCCTGTGGAAGCCATCAGGGTCAGAGGCGGCAAGGCCCGTATCCTCGAGAAGCGCTGTATCGACTGCGGCGAGTGTATCCGCCGCTGTCCCAGCTACGCCAAAAAAGCTCCCGGCGCCTCTCTGGATATACTCCGGGAGTATGACCGTACGGTTGCGCTCCCCGCTCCCACCCTTTACGGACAGTTCGGTTCATCCTATTCGCCGGATAGGGTACGGCAGGCCCTGATCAATCTCGGTTTTTCCGGTATCTGCGATGCGGCTGCTGCTGCCGGGGATGTCTCGGCGGCAACGGCGGAATACCTGGGGCGGTCTGATATCCAGCGCCCGGTGATCTCCTCATCCTGCCCGGTGATCATCAAGCTGATACAGATACGTTTTCCCACGCTGCTTGAGCATCTGCTGCCGGTGCTGCCCCCGATGGAAGCGGCGGCGCTGGCTGTCCGCGAACAAGAGGGGCCCGATACGGGAATATTTTTTATCTCCCCCTGTCCATCGAAAATAACCGCTGTCCGCTCCCCGGCGGGGTACGGGAGTTCCTGTATCAACGGCGTTTTTACCATCACCGATCTGTATCTTCCCCTTCTGGGGGCGCTCAAACATACCGCCCATGATTTTGACGGCTTTGGTGTTTCCGGCAGGGGATATAACTGGGCCCGTTCCGGCGGGGAGATCGCTTCCCTGCTCGCTGCCATTGAGTCATCCGGGGAAACCCAAAGGGAACCGATACGATGGGTTTCGGCTGAGGGTATTGACCAGTCGATCCGGATCCTTGAAGCAATAGAGGACGGAAAGCTCGGAGGGATCGATTTTGTCGAACTTTCACCCTGTGCCGGCGGCTGTGTGGGGGGCGCGCTTACGGTGACGCTGCCGCCACTTGCAGAGGAGGTTATCAGGCGGATCGGCGGTGATGCGCCTGATCCGCCGTCCTGCGGCGAGGGGGCTGCTGCGGAACTGTACTGGACCGAGGAACCTGCCGCCCGGCCTGCGCTCCTGTTGGACCCTGATTACAACCGGGCCAGGAAAATGATGGAAGAGATGGAACTATTATATGAAAAACTGCCGGGACTTGACTGCGGTTCCTGTGGAGCCCCAAACTGCCACGCCCTTGCGGAGGACATTGTCCGCGGAGATGCCGTTATGGAAGATTGTGTTCATATTCTCCGGGAGCACTATGAAACTCTGATATTGGGAAGAACCAAAAAATGAGTACTATTGTAAATGAAATGCTGCGGTTCCAGAAATCGGAACTGAGAAAGACCATGCGCGGTCATCTGAATGATTTTACGCGCAACAGCACCTCTGTGCACGGATGCTCCGCAAACGCGCAAAAACGGTTCCTGTCTTCGGACATATACGCCGCCTGTGAAACCCTGCTGGCTTTTATTTCGATAGAAACGGAACCCGGTTCGGTGCCGCTGATCACAAAGGCCGTCGGGGACGGAAAACTGGTCGCGGTTCCCCGGGTACTGGGACCGGATATGGAGTTCTTCCGTCTCAATCCGAATCTGAGCCTGGACAGCCAGCTTATTACCGGATGTTTCGGCATAGGGGAACCGGATGAAAACACTGAACGGGTGCTTCTTTCGGACCTCCAGGGAGACGTACTTGTCATGGTTCCGGGGCTCTCCTTTTCCACTAACGGCAAACGGTTGGGAAAGGGCCGCGGATATTACGACCGCTTCCTTGCTGAGCTCTGTATTGCTTGCAGGAACAGGGTTATCGCAGTGGGATACTGTTTTGACTTCCAGATACGGCAGCATATTCCTGCGGGGTCTATGGATATGCCCATGGATTATGTCATAACGGACAAGCGCGTTATTTCTTGCTGAACAGGATTTTTTTTCGTATCTTTAAAGAGACCGTTTTACCGGTTTCTCCCTCCGGATTTGATGCAATGGAATCGGAGGATGATAATTATTCTGAAGAGATGAGGGTTCAGTTATATGGGTGAAATTAAGTCCGCGATGGAGATAGCGCTTGAGAGAACGGCGGATATAAAAGGCGATCCCAATGCCGGCAGGAACAGGGAGCTGCAGAACATCGGTAAGAAGCTCGCTTCCGGGTTTCTTGAATCAGGGAACGAGGAGGCTTGTGTTTCGGCGGTAAAAGCTGAAAAGGTCTCCGCCGTGGAGGAG